>DIXH01000024.1 GCA_002428605.1 Clostridiaceae bacterium UBA6085 | reverse complement strand
TTTACAGCCGACCATGAAAGGAGTGCATTCTGCCATGTATCCCATACTGAACCCCACTCTGTGAAGAGAGGTCTTGCAGGTGCATCAGCGTAGGATGCCAGAACGTTCTCTATTACAAGCTTGTCTGTTGCGGAGAGGTCTGAAGCTGAGTATGTAGCTGCAGGTACGTTCTCCATGATCTTTCCGGTAGCCTTGAAGAAGTCAACCGCATACTTGGGGTTCATGAGTTCAGCTATGAAAGCTTCTGCAAGAGCCATCTGGTCTGCGTTTCCATCGTTCCTGGCGTTGATTGCGAGTCCCCATCCGCCTTTCCAGTGTGTGAGAGGCTTGCCGTTAAGTGTTACTGTTCCGATAGGAGCTATCATAAGGTCCGCTCCTGCTGATGCGAGTCCTGAAAGCTTGCTTGTATCCCATGGACCTTCGATCCTTGCTATGGCTTTTCCGCCAGTTGTGAACTCAGTGTCCATATGACCCCAAGCTGCATCCTTGTCCCACATTACGGAAGCTCCGCCTTCTGTGTAGGTCTTCCAGTAGTTGAATATCTCAGTGATGACCGCCTGCTTGTCTGCTCCAAGGTCTGCCCATTCCTTGGTCATATCCGAGAACAGCTTTCCTGAAGCATCCTTTCCAAGGAGCTCTATGTCAGCCGAGTTAAGGAGGGCAACTCCATACCATGCATTGAACGCAGGGATGAGGACTTCTCCAACCTTCGCATCCGAGATCTCGATTGCCTTGGTGTCAACATTTGCCGCTGCTGCATTCTTTGTGTTTACGAATGCTATGAGTGTCTCTATGTTCATAGGGAAAGCCAGGTAGTCTCCATCTATCTTGAAGTTTCCTCCAAGCCCCTTGTCATAGTCTGCAAATCCGCCGACCTTATCAGCAATTGCCTTTGCATCGATAGGTGCCAAAGCCTCGTTCTTTGAAAGTCCGTAGATCCTGTCCGCAGGGATTGCGAATACGTCAGCTACGTCCTTGTTTGTGACGTCAGTCTTGTCAAGCGCATCGAGATGGTCAAATGATGGCTTCACAATAAGATTTACTACCGCATCAGGATTGTCTGCCTTGAACCTTGCGATTGCGGCGTCATAATAGGATTTCCATCCTTCCTCCGCCTGTACTGAGATCGTGCCCTTAAGACCCTTTTCAGGGGTGGTAGGAGCAGCAGTTGGGGTTGTCGGTGTCTTCTCTCCGCAGGCTGCGACTGAAAGTGCGAGCATTGAAGCTACGACCAGACTTACAATTTTCTTCATTTTCCATCCTCCTAGATGATTCTGCCCTGAGGCAGTATTTTGATTTTGAAACTTGCGATTTTCGAATACGTTTACCGGTTGTCCCTCATGCAACGCGTGCAAAGATCCTTCAAGATTCGTGCACGCGTTTGCACAATTTCGATAATGAAAACGCTTTACTTCTAAAGTATACCGTAATGAAACCGTATAATCAAGGTTTTTTGCATAAATTAATCATTTTTGACAAAATAATCAATGCAAGCCCTTGCATTAACAAAGTGATACGTAAAGAGGAAATCTTCTGCAAAAAAATCAATTTTCAAGGTTCCAGATCTCTTCCGCATACTCCCTGATCGTCCTGTCTGACGAGAACTTTCCGGCTCCTGATATGTTCATGAGGCACTTTATTGCATATCCGAGCCTGTCCTCATAAGCCTTTCCCACAGCCTCCTGGGCTTCCCTGTAGGCTGCGAAGTCGGCAAGGATGAAATAGTTGTCAGGTCTGTGCCAGCTTGCACCCTTTAGCAGCGAATCATGGAGCTCCCTGAAGGCACCTGTGCCTCCGTCGTCGAAGGTCCCGTCGACAAGGGAATCTACAACCCTCTTCAACCCCGGCACCTCAGCATATGGAACATGAGGGTCATAGGTTTCCTTCATCGCTTCGATCTCATCGACCTTCAGCCCGAATATGAAACTGTTCTCCTCTCCGGCCTCCTCCACAATCTCGATGTTTGCACCATCCAAAGTACCTATTGTCGGTGCACCGTTAAGCATGAATTTCATGTTGCCTGTTCCCGAGGCTTCCTTTCCCGCCGTTGATATCTGCTCTGAGATGTCAGCTGCAGGGAAGAGCCTCTCAGCATAGGATACCCTGTAGTTCGTGACGAATACCACCTTCAGCCTGTCCTTTGTTTCAGGGTCGCTGTTTACGAGCCTTGCTATCTCGTTTATGTACTTTATGATCCCCTTCGCCCTCTTGTAGCCCGGTGCAGCCTTGGCACCGAAGATGAAGGTCCTTGGCATCATTCCTTCTGCATTCCCTTCCTTTATCCTGTAGTATAGGTCGAGGATGTGGAATGCATTCAGAAGCTGCCTCTTATATTCATGGAGCCTTTTTATCTGGATGTCGAATATGGAGTCAGGGTCTATCTCTATCCCCTCTACCCTTTTTATATGCTCTGCAAGCTGCACCTTCTTGATCCTCTTTATTGAATTCAGCCTTAGAAGCACCTCCCTGTCCTCAGCATGGTCCCTCAGTCCCTTGAGCAGGTCAAGGTCGGTTATCCATCCGTCCGTACGAAGAAGCTCAGTGATGAATCCCGAGAGTTCGGGGTTTGCCATCTTCAGCCATCTTCTCTGTGTTATGCCGTTGGTCTTGTTGTTGAACCTTTCCGGATATATGTCATACCAGTGCCTGAGCTCAGTTTCCTTCAGCAGTTCGGTATGGAGCTCAGCGACCCCGTTTGTTGAATGGGTGCCGTATATCGAAAGCCATGCCATCTTTACGCTTCCGCCATGGATTATCCTGTAGCTGTCCTGTGCCTTTCCTCTTATGCCCTTTGACCTCAGGTCTGCCTGAAGGCTTCTGTCGATTTTCCTTATGATCGCGTATATGCCTGGCAGGAGCTTCCTGTAAAGCCTGACCTGCCACTGCTCCAGCGCTTCAGCAAGTATCGTATGGTTCGTGTAGGCAAGTGTCCTCCTTGTGATGTCAAAGGCCTCATCCCAGTCCATTCCATGCACCTCGGTAAGGAGCCTCATGAGCTCAGGCACAGCAACGGCCGGATGCGTGTCATTCAGCTGTATCGCGTGGTATTTTGGAAATTCCCTGAGGTCAAGCCCTTTTGCCAGATGCTTCGCCACAAGGTCCTGCAGCGACGCTGAGACGAAGAAGTACTGCTGCCTTAGCCTGAGAAGCTTTCCCCTGTCAGTGCAGTCGTTGGGATAAAGCACCTTGGTTATCGTCTCGGCATTGTTCTTCTCCCTTACCGAGCCTTCGTAGTCCTCGTCGTTGAACTCCTTGAAGCCAAATGGCCTGATTGCCTCGGCCTTCCAGAGCCTCAGTGTGTTTACTGTCTTGCCGCCGTAGCCTATGACAGGAGTGTCGTAGGGTACCGCAAGGACATCACCGTCGAAGAACGTGACCCTGACGGCTTCATCCAGCCTTCTTACAGACCAGGGGTCACCGTACTCCAGCCAGTTGTCTCCCTCTTCCACCTGGGCCCCGTCTATTATCGACTGCTTGAAGATGCCGTATTCATACCTTATGCCATATCCGTCCAGCGGGTAGGAAAGGCTTGCACCCGAGTCAAGGAAACAGGCCGCGAGCCTTCCCAGTCCTCCGTTGCCGAGTCCGGCATCCTCCTCGGCTTCCTCGATGTCATTGAGGTCCAGCCCCATTTCGCCAAGTACTTCCCTGGCTTCATCATTGATGCCGAGGTTCATCAGGTTGTTTCCGAGAGCCCTGCCCATCAGGAACTCCGCTGAAAGGTAGCAGGCCTTCTTTTTTCCCTCCTGCCTTTTTCTGGTGGCTGTCCAAAGAGGGACCACATCTTCCATTACCGCCTTTGAAAAGGCAATATGGGTTTCTTTTACGTTCAGCTCCTCCGGTGTCCTTCCGAAGGACACTGCTGCATGGGCATACATTCTCTCTTTAAGTCTTTTTTTGTCAAACATCTTTATCTCCCGTATCTTTTAGTCAGCTCTCTTATCTTCCTTGAAAGGCAGCTGTTCATTTCATCCTTGTCAACTCTCCAGGTCCAGTTTCCTCCGATCGTCGAAGGCTTGTTCATCCTTGCCTCTTTACCCAGGCAGAGGAAATCCTGCATCGGCGCTATGGCCAGGTTCGCAACGCTTGACCAGGCTCCACGTATGAATCCCCATACAAGGCCTTCGTCGTAGTTTAGCTTCAGATACCTAACAGCCTGGCTGAAATCATCCCGCTTTACAGTTTCCATCCACTCTTGAGTGGTTTCATTGTCATGGGTGCCTGTATACACGACGCAGTTCTTGTCATAGGTGTGCGGCAGGTAGTCATTGGATTCACGCGAATCGAATGCGAACTGCAGCACCTTCATGCCGGGGAACCCTGTGTCCCTTATGAGCTGGAACACCTCCTCGGTAAGGAAGCCAAGGTCCTCTGCTATGATGTCCATTTCTCCGAGCTCTTCTTTGATCTTCGTGAAAAGCTTCAACCCGGGGCCCTTGGTCCACTCGCCCTTTACGGCGTCAATGCTCCCGTACTTTATCTCCCAGTAGGCTTCAAAGCCCCTGAAATGGTCGATCCTCACTGAGTCATAAAGGTCAAGGCTAGCCCTTATCCTTTCGATCCAGAAGCTGTAGCCATCCTTCTCCATTGCATCCCAGTCATAGATCGGATTACCCCACAGCTGACCTGTAGCTGAAAAGGCATCCGGCGGACACCCTGCGACAGTCTTCGGGTTCAGCTTTTTGTCAAGGTTGAAGAACCTGGGATTCGCCCACAGGTCTGAGCTGTCTTCAGCGACATATATTGGTATGTCACCGATTATCCTGACACCATGGTTGTTGGCATAAGCCTTCAGCGCCTTCCACTGCTTGAAGAAGAAGTACTGCTGGAACACATGGAAGTGTATCTCCTCAGCATTGCTCTTTTCGAATTCCTGGACCTTTTTCGATGTGAAGTCCCGGAGCTCCTCGTCCCATCCGAACCATGACTTGCCTCCGTTTACCGTCTTGATAGACATGAACAGCGCATAGTCCCGAAGCCATTCGCCCTGCTCCTGAAGGAAGCCTTCGAGGTCACCCTTAAGGACCCCAGCCGAATTCATGTATGCCTTCCTGAGAAGACGGTTCTTACCTTCATGCAGCTTTCCGTAATCAACTGAATGAGGGTCGCTCCCCAGGTCTTCCATTTCAATATCCTTTTCCGTCAGGTATCCTTTTGTCAGGAACTCATCAAGGTCAATGAAGTACGGGTTGCCGGCAAATGCCGAAAAATTCTGGTATGGAGAATCCCCGTAGCCTGTGACTCCCAGCGGAAGTATCTGCCAGTTGCCCTGGCCGCTCTCCACAAGGAAATCGACGAACCTGTAGGCTTCCCTTCCGAAATCCCCTATCCCGTATCTGCCGGGAAGGCTGGATATGTGCATCAGTATCCCGCTTGATCTCTTTTGCATGGTACACTTCCTTTCCTATATGGTTATTGTCTTTCTCGCCCTCACTCCGTCCGTCCCAAGTATGTCGATGACCATTTCCTTAACTTTTGGATTGTCATTCTTAACCTCAACTGCAAAATCCAGTCCGTCCCTCGTGACCTTTATGGCTGTTGTGAAGGATTCACCGTTCTCGTAGCCATAGCTCTCTCCGTCATCGTCATAGAGCACATATTCAGCCACACTTTCAACGAAGGCTATGGCATGGAGCTTCCCGAGGTCAAGGTTCCTTGTGTTGTTTGAAGGTTCGCAGTATGGCATTATGGAATCCTTCCTGAGGTAGAACTTAAGGCAGTCAAATCCGTATTCGAGCCTCCTTAGACCAGCATGTGCCATCTCCATTACCGCCTTGCCGCCCTTTAGGGTAACCTCTGCCATATCCTCAGGCAGATTGACTGTACGACCGCTTGCGTTTGGTCTCGTCACAGGCGCAAGCATAAGCTCCCTGCCAAGCAGCAGCTGGTCTTCAGTGTCCCTTGACGCCTCATCCCTGAACAAGAAGGACATTGGCCTGAACATCATGGAGCCGTCCATAACCGACTTCATCATCTCCGAATAAAGGTATGGGATCATGGAATATCTTGCCTTTATGATCTCACGGTTCCAGGAAGTGACCTCCTCTCCGAAGATGTAGGGCTCCTGGAAGTCATTGCCGATCGCCGAGTGGTTGCGGAGAAGCGGAGTGAACGCCGAGAACTGCAGCCACCTTGTCAGAAGCTCCCATGTGGTGCTGTTTCCGAAGCCGCCGGTGTCTGCTCCCACGTAGTAGAAGCCAGCCATGTTTATGCTTGGCATCATCCTGACGTTAAGCTCAAGATGGCTCCACCAGGATGAATTGTCTCCTGTCCATATTCCTGAGTGCCTGTGCATCCCTGTAGAAGAGGCCCTGGAGATAAGCACATGCCTCTTTCCAAGTATCTTCCTCAGGCCTTCCCCTGCAGCAACAGTCATGTTCTGACCATAAAGGTTGTGGACCTTCTCGTTGACAATGACCTTGCCATCCACCTCATGATAGAAGGTCCTGTAGTACCTCTCCCTGTTCCCCATGTCCTTGAACAGGTCCTTCAGCTCGAAGTACTTGAGTACGCCGAGGTTAGCACCCTTCGATGCTATCGCCGCATCAACCGCCTTCTCAAGCTCCT
>DIXH01000087.1 GCA_002428605.1 Clostridiaceae bacterium UBA6085 | reverse complement strand
AAGCATATGGGTTTAGAAATATCCAGAACATGCTAGATATGGTATATCTTGTATGCTCTGACTTAAGAGTTCCACTTCCTAACAGAAAAGCTAAAGTGCCTTAATCAGCATAAATACTTTGATTGAGGCTATTTTCTACCCACATATAGTAAAGAAGAGCCTTAAATATATGGAATTTCATGGTGAGCGACTTTGAAAAATCGTTTTGAATGGAGAAAAATGATGGAGAGAGTACCTTTGCAAGGACCCTCTTAACATTGATTGCCCCGATTTTCAGGGTGAACCACATTTTTGAGCGCAGGAATCCCCGGACGGGCATTTTGTCCACCTGGTATCTTCTCCTGAGGACCGATGGAATCCCTTCCACTGCATTTCTCTTTCTTGTGAGTTCTTTGTATTCCTCTGTGGATAATTTCTTCAGATACTGCGCTCTCGCAACAGTCTTGGGAGTTATAGTGACCATGGCATATTTCTTCTGGTTTTTCACTTTGCATGCTTTCCTATTCTTACATGTATCGCAATGCTCTTTGAGGAACAGCACTCTGTAGCTGTCTTGCTTCTCGTTGTAGCTAGTTTTAACAGGGACTCGCCATTCAGGGCAATATCGAACTTCATGTTCATTTTCATCAATGACAAAATCACCCAGCACGACACTTGGATCCTTCCCGAGCAAGGTTGTTGTAACAAGATGAATATTCTTCTCTCTGGCGTTCCGGATGTTCTCCTCTCCGCCATAGGCTCCATCCGTAATTATTGTCACCGTTTCTTCCTGCATACCAAGTTCATCCACCACTTCCTTGCAGAAGGCTGAATCACTATGAATGTTCTGTTCATAGCCGAACTGGGTTATTATGGCTCCGTTTTCGTCCATAGTTTCTACTAAGTTACCTACATAGCCCTTATGGCTTTCTCCAGCTTTCCTGCGGAAAGTGGCATCAGGATCGGAAGGGTTCTGAAGGCTGTCAGTCCCTATTTCCTTCTTATCCTTAGGCTTCACTGAACCGTCCTTGTCAAATTGAGCCTGTTCCCTCAGGACGCGTGTCAGCATCTTGTATTCGTCTGTCTCTTTATATGCAACGGCACTTATTCTCGCCAGTGATGCCGCATCCTCAATAGCCTTCTCAAGGTTGAGTTCAAGATCCTCTGTCTTGCTTCGGTATAGTGTGTTGTTCTTGTGTTCATCCTGAAGGTACAATGAAAGTCTTGGCGTGAGAATCTTTTCCATACCGTCTGCCTGGATTCGCCTGCTTAGATTACTGATGCAGGTGTAGACTATTTCAAGCCTGGACATCTTCTTGCAGCTTGAAGCGACCATTATACTGTCCATACGCTTCAGGGAAGGGCTGATTTTCATGAATGCGACCATTTTATCAGCAATCGCTATCATCTCATCCTTAAGCAGATCTTCTCCTGTTTCAATTTCATGGTCGTAAAGCCTCTTCCTGAAGCGGCTCAGTGTCCTGTCACTTACAGGCTGATCCTTGAAGCTGGTGGTATGGAGAGCGTATTGGTACTTCACATCTGTGAGGATGTTAAGAAGAAGCTCGTCATCTGTGAGTCTTAGCACTTCCTTCAGAAGAAGTGCAGCGACAACAATATTCACCGGAGTATTGGGTCTGCTGAAACTATTTTTGCTATAGAGTTTAGCGAAGCGCTCTTCATTTATTGCTGGAAATATGTTGTCCGCAAAACGTCCAGCCCAGGAATTCAATATGAATTTCTTTGTTATGTCACTCAATGTATTGAAGTTGTCATCCAAGTTCACTTGCTGATGTTTGTTTGCTGAAAATCCCATCTCTATACCACCTGCTACTCAAAATTATCACTTTATTTTACCATGCTGAGCTATTCCACACTAATAAGTTAATTATTTTCCACTTCCAAGTTTTGACACCCTAACCAACAACAACAATTAGCGAAAATTTCAAGCGGTTCAGGTGTTTTGGTTAGTTCAAAATGGCTATAAATCAATGATTTTAGACTATTTCCATGTCAGATAGTGTGTTGTTATAAAAATATAGCGGGAGTTCAGGTTAGAAGATAGAGCATCGGAACCGATGTGAAGATGAACTGGATGGTGAATGCTGTAACCAGCCAGACCTGAAGCCCTGAAGGCCATGGCCATATCATCTGGATGATAATGCGGGACAGCCATACAATAACGAAGAAGTAGTAGAATGCCCTCAGCTCTGCAGGACCTTCGAAGAGATGCTTCCTTATAAGCATCATCAGAAGGCTGATCCCTGTGAGAAGGAAGGAAAAGCAGAAGTTCACGTAGTTGACTGACTGGATGATCTCTGTCGGGGCATCAGGGATGTACGAATACCATCCAAAGGCATAAGGCGCGAAAAAATGCAGCAAACCGACCAGCAGGCTTATTATGCAGGCAATGAAAAATGAGATTTTGGCAATTTTCTTCATTTTAAACCCCCATATAGATAATGGTCATTATCTATGATGTTTTTGTAATAGATATCAGTAAAATTACTTTCATACTAAATACTACTCTTTAAAATATACTAAATACAACTATTAATATCATACGCTCAAATTATTTCTGTTGCTGTCACTCTGCTGTCACAAGAACACTGGATGTCAAGCAGCAAACTTTTCATCTGATCGACCCTTGTTTGATATATAATTGGGGGTGAGGAGGTGGTTTTATGGGATTCAAGGCTGTAAGGGGAGACATAGTATATGCGGTTTCAAAGGACGATCTCAAGATCCATCCTGATTCTTATATCGTCTCCGACGGGGGAAAAATCATCGGTGTATTCGGTGAAATTCCTGAAGCCTACGGTGGAATCGAGATAATCGACCATGAGGGCTGCCTGGTGATGCCCGGCTTCACGGACCTCCATACACACGGACCGCAGTATGCGAACCTGGGTCTTGGCCTTGACATGGAGCTGCTCAGCTGGCTTGAGGCAAGGACTTTTCCTGAGGAGATGCGCTTTGGTGACATGGATTATGCGGACAGGATATACAGGCTGTTTGTCAGGGACATGGTGAGGGAGGGTACCCTAAATGCCGTGGTGTTCGGAACAGTTTTCACTGAGAGCACGATAAGGCTTATGGAGATACTTGAGTCCTCAGGCATAAGGGCATATGCGGGCAAGGTAAACATGGACCGGAATACTGTAAAGGGTATGACGGAGGATACGGCCAGATCCCTGGTGGAGACCGAGGAGCTTATAAGAAGATTTGAAGGAAGTGGCCATGTCAGGCCGATACTTACCCCGAGGTTCATCCCGACATGCTCGGATGAGCTGCTGGAAGGGCTTGGAAGACTTGCCGAAAGGTACGGCACTCCTGTGCAGTCGCACTTGAATGAGACACTTTCTGAGATAGAATGGGTAAAGGAGCTTTATCCGGATTCAGCAAGCTATGCAGGAATATACGAGGACTTCGGCCTTTTCGGCAGAACGCCCACAATCATGGCTCACTGCATCCATAACAGTGAAGATGAGCTCGGGATGATGAAGTCCCGGAACTTCTTTGCTGCCCATTGTCCAGATTCAAACTCAAACCTGGCAAGCGGCATCATGCCGCTCAGGAAATTCCTGGACCTTGGGATAAAGGTCGGCATAGGCAGCGACATCTCAGGCGGCGATACCCTAAGCATAAGGCAGTGCATCGTGTCAGCCGTCAAATGCTCCAAGCTGAAGCATGCCGAGACAGACGGATCCCTTTTACCTGTAACATTAACTGAAGCGTTTTATATCGCCACAAGGGGAGGTGGAGAATTCTTCGGGAATACAGGGAGCTTTGAGGAAGGCTTTGAGCTTGACTGCATAGTCATTGACGACAGAGGGCTTCATCCTTCTGGAATGCCCGGAATCGATGAGAGGCTTGAGAAGTACATATACTGCGGTACCTGGAGGGACATCATCGCAAGGTATGTCAGTGGGAATCCTGTATACCCTGAGAAGGCAATGGGGAACGGGATCGAAGGGTTAAATATCTGACAGGTATCTGGATAGAAATGAAAAGAGGCGCGGCCATATTGGCTGCGCCTCTTGTATCTTCTTTAGTTCAGCTTCTCGAATTGCCCTTTGCACACTCCCTGCAGATTCCGAAAAAATACACCTTGGTTCCTGTGTGGGTATAGTCAGAGTGCCTGGAAAGCTCCTTGCAGAGCGGTGAGAGCGAGAGTCCCATTATGTCTTCGACCTTGCCGCACTCAGTGCACTGGATATGCGGATGGTCACAGACATTCGCGTCGTACCTGGAATTGCCTTCGCCGAGGTCCAGTTCAGTCACGAGCTCGACCTCGACCAGCGTATTCAGCGATTTGTACACTGTCGCAAGGCTCATGAGCGGAAAGTTCTCCTGCAGCGACCTGTAGATCGCTTCAGCTGTAGGATGCGATGTTGTGTGCTTCAGGTGGTCATATACCGCTATCCTCTGTGGTGTGAGCTTCAACTTCTTCTCCCTGAATATTTCCGTGATACTTTTCATGTCATCCCTCGATACTGCAGATTTGAACTAAATGTCCTTTTTCATAGTATCATATAAAAATATAGTAATCAACGAAGTGAAGATTACAATATTTGAATATTTGAGCGAAAAAAAGCTGCATGGAATCAGCATAAAACGTGTATCGCCACCGGGCTTTGGCTACAGGAAATGTATAAAATATGAGTATACGAACTAAATAAATGCAAGGTGCAATATGAGATTGGAACCATGAAAACGTTGTTAATGGTCAATGTATCAATTGAAACACAGAAATGTTGATGGATTTATAATTAGAAAAAATACATAATAATGCAGTTGACTTTATAATTATACACGCTATAATAATAGTATCAGCTGAAAGAAAGCTGCGAGCGAAAGAGGACAAAGGCAGATAGCCTGAAGGTCAAAAAGTCCAGGGAGGATAAAGAAATGATGGGATTACTGAACAAAGAGATAATAAAGAACATGAAGGGCAGGGACATGATAACGCTCCTTGACTATAGTGTTGAAGAGATAGAGGCCCTCCTGGATTATGCAATAGAGATCAAGGCTTTGACAAAAGCCGGAGATTGCCCACAGGTACTCAAGGGAAAATCACTTGGAATGATGTTCGAGAAGAAGTCCACAAGGACAAGGGTCTCGTTCGAGGTTGGAATGCTCCAGCTTGGCGGACACGTGGTTCATCTCAATCCTAATGAGATGCAGCTTTCAAGGGGAGAAGGGGTCAAGGACACGGCAGCGACACTTTCAGAGTACCTTGACGGCATCATGATAAGGGCTAACTCGAATGCGGATGTGATGGAGCTTGCAAAGCATGCTTCGATTCCGATAATAAACGGACTTACAGATATCTATCATCCATGTCAGGCTCTTGCTGACTTGCTGACAGTCATAGAAGTGAAGGGCTCTGTAAAGGGACTCAAGCTCTGCTACGTGGGAGA
This sequence comes from Clostridiaceae bacterium UBA6085, assembly GCA_002428605.1. Classification (GTDB taxonomy): domain Bacteria; phylum Bacillota; class Clostridia; order Clostridiales; family Clostridiaceae; genus Youngiibacter. The sequence goes on along the minus strand of DIXH01000087.1, from coordinate 22,481 downwards.
CGGAAACAACGTATCGCACAGCCTGGCTGCAGCGGGAGTTGCAATGGGTATGGAAGTATACATGGCCTGCCCAATAGGATATCTTCCGGATGAGAAGATCATCGCGAAGATCAAGGAAATGGGAAAGGAAAGCGGCGGAAAGGTGTTCATAACACAGGATCCGAAGGAAGCTGCAGTGAATGCTGATGTCATATACACAGACGTATGGACAAGCATGGGCTTCGAGGAAGAAGCAGAGGCCAGGATCGGAGCGTTCGCTGACTATCAGGTGAACAAGGAGCTTGTCTCCTACGCCAAGGATGACTACATGTTCATGCACTGCCTGCCGGCACACAGGGAGGAGGAGGTCACTGCCGAGATAATCGACGGACCTAACTCATATGTGTACCACGAGGCAGGAAACAGGCTGCACGCCCAGAAGGCGGTACTGGCAGCGCTTCTGTAGAAGCAGGTTTTGGGCTGGTGCCCTTGCCATATATTCGGAAAGCCTGGACTGACAGGCTCAAACCGGAAATAACCCGGAGTATCTGGACTGACAGATGCTCCGGGTTTATTGTGCGGCGAAATGGTGTTATAATCAAGGAAAAAAGCGGAGGTCATGAAATGGATATGGGTTTATTTGACGGGGGAGTGACTTTCCCTGAATATCTGAAGCAGGTGGGACCTGAATTCAGGCAGAGATATGAGAAGACAGGGCTTTCAGAAGTAACGAAGGCAAAGCTTAAGGGGCTTGCGGCACCGAGGAAAGTGGTGGCCTTTTCAGAAGGATACTGCCCTGATTGCGTTGCGGTGCTCCCATACATGGAGAGGATGAAAGAGGAAAATCAGAACATAGATTATACGGTAAAGCATAGGACCGGGAATGAAGAAGCCCTGGTGGAGGCTGCCGGAGAGTCAAGGATCCCGCTTCTTTTATCCTTCGATGAAAATGGAGAGCCGCTGTCAGTTTTCCTGGAATTCCCTGAGAAGCTGAAGGATGAGATGAGGCATGCTGCAATTGAGGACAAGAAGGAACTTGTAGTGAAGTTCAGGGCAGGGGCATACAATGACATGATCGAGGAAGCGCTTGTAGACCTGCTCAGGATCTGATTTAAAAAGGAAAGTATGAGAATAAGGAAGGATGAGTCCATTATCAGATGGCTTCATCCTTCCTTCTCTTAATGAGGTATCTTATTAGAAATGCAAGGCAGCCAGCTGCACGAAGCGTGCCTGAAACGTAGAGTGAAGCATTCAACCCGAACAGGCTGAGCACAAGGTTTCCGAAAAGCGGTGCGACCGATAGTGTAACACTTGTTAGTGTCGTATGGATCGCCGCTGAAACCAGGCTCTCGCCATCCGGTGATGATTCCAGCATAAGCCCCAGTAGCACTGCAGTGATGCCTGCGGTGGAGAAGCCTATCATGGGCTGAACGGCAGCGTTCTCGAACATGCTGTGGGTAAGGGTGTAAAGTATCGGTGTGGACGCCATGCATATCGTCGCAAAGACTATGCCAAGGTCGTAGCCTGTCTTTTTCACTATCCTCTGCCAGATCGGAAAGCTAACTATGCCTGAAAGGCTCAGCACCACGTTAACTATGGTAAGCCATTTTTCATCAGCTCCAAGGTAGCTTATCTGGTAGATGCTGAAAAGCGGCCAGCCGGTCTGCCATCCAAAGTGGAAGATGAGCGAGCAGATGATGAAGGTCCTGTAGTCCCTGTGCCTGAAGATCCGCCTTATGGTATCAACAGGGCGCATGTCCGGGACTTGCTGCCTGTCTTCCGCCTTAAGCTTCTTCAGGTAGTGGATCTCCTTAAGGCCCAGAAGGAAGCTCAGAACAATGAAGAACTGGTACATGTTTATGGCGGAGCTGTTCGTGGTTGTAACCGAGAGCACGACACCCATGATCACAGAAGTCACAAGTTGGGCGATCTGCGAATAGGAATTCCTGTAGGTTATTGCCTCAGCTCTCTCCCTGGGGGAGAAGACATCACCTGTGAAGCTCTGGAGAGCTGTCGCAGAGATCGATTCCGGGAAATTCATGAGTCCGTATACCGCAACAAAGGCCAGTGGCCTCCATACCTCAGGAAGTAACGGAACCAGAGCCAGAAGGAGGGGAAACGACCTGCTCAGATAGAAGAAGCCCTCCATTATCCTGCGTTTGTTGTTTGACCTTTGTATCATTACGATTCCTGGGATCGTAACAAATATGGCGACAAACCCAGGCAGGGCATTGAGGAGCGAATAATGGATCGGTGCTCCTCCAAGCCTGTCAAGGAATTTTGCTGCGAAGCTCTTTGCGAAGATGGTGACCATTGTGAACAGGATACCGTTCAGCGTGTAGTACCTGATGTTATTGCTGCCGCCGAACAATTTGAGGTTGATACGCCTGACAAGCTTCATGAGAACCCCTACCTTTTAGCTAAAATTTCAATGCCCTGACCAGGTTCTTGTCCTTGAGGATTGTCTTGAAGACAATATATCCGACTACCGACACAACGAGGAATTCGCCTGCGAACACCTGGAGGGCAGAGAGTATGAAGGGAAGGCCAAGTACCAGCTTCAGCTCAAGTCCGATGATGAGCCCGTTCACTATCGCAGGCCAGAGGGAAGCGACGAAGAGGCTCCTGGACTTTGACATGAGAAGCAGGGCGATGAAGGTTGCCGCAGTACCGAAGAAGATATCCGCAATGCCAAGCGGGCTTGGAAGGTTTGCTATGAAGCAGCCTGCCACCAGGCCAGGGATGTATTTTTTATCGATGAAAACAAGAAGTGTAAGCACTTCTGATATCCTGAACTGGATCCCATACCAGCTGAAGGGGTTGAGGATCGTTATGACTGCGTAGATTGCAGCAATTATTGCCGTCCTCACCAAAAAAGAAACCTGTTTATCCATATCTTTTGACTCCAATCATTTTAATGCAACATGCATTCTATCACAAAAACAGCTGCCGTGGAAGATTTTTCCACGGCAATTGCAATTGCATCCTAGATGTACTCCCTTGAGTGAGAGATAAGCAGTTCCTGCCTTGTATCCCACAGCTTCTGTGAAAGGTCCACATAGTAGTTGTGAGGGTTCTCGAATCTAAGGACTTCAGCCCAGAGCTTGTCGGTTTCCTTCGCCGAGTAATCCCTTATCTCCAGGACAGTAGGGCTTTCATAGACCGGTTCACCGTGCCTGAACAGCTGGACATGCAGTGGTCTCGCGTAGAAGCTTGTGACAACCTTCTGCTTCCAGGTGTATACAGGGTCGAATATGGTGAGAGGCTCATTCTCGTCGATGACCTCGTCATGCTCGCATATGACATCAGCTATGGCCTTGTCGTTCTTCTTGGTGAAGATCCTGTAGACCTTCTTGAAGTGGGGGTTTGTGATCTTTTCCTGGTTCTCGCTGATCTTGATCCTCGGGATGACCACGCCATCCTTCTCTACAGCCACAAGCTTGTAGACACCGCCGAAGACAGGCTCGGACTTTGCGGTTATAAGCCTTTCACCGACTCCGAAAATGTCGATTTCAGCTCCCTGGTTAAGCACATCCCTAATTATGTGTTCATCGAGGGAATTGGACACAATGATCTTGACATCGCTGTAACCTGCCTCATCAAGCATTCTCCTGGTCTCCTTGGTGAGATACGTTATGTCTCCCGAATCTATCCTCACGGATTTTGGCCGGAAGCCGCTCGGCACGACAACCTCGTCGAAGACGGCTATTGCGTTGGGAACTCCCGATTTCAGGACATTGTACGTGTCAATTAGGAGCGAGCAGTTTGACGGATAGGCGCCTGCCCACTTCCTGAAGGCTTCAAGCTCGGTGTCGAACAGCTGGACCCAGCTGTGTGCCATGGTTCCTGATGAAGGCACGTTGAACATTATCTCGGCAAGGGTGTTTGAGGAGGATGAGCATCCCCCGACTATGGCGGCCCTTGACCCGTAGATCGCACCATCATAGCCCTGTGCGCGTCTTGAGCCGAACTCAAGCACAGGCCTTCCCTTTGCGGCCCTCACTATCCTGTTGGCCTTGGTAGCGATGAGGGTCTGGTGGTTAATGGTAAGGAGTATCATGGTCTCCACGAACTGGGCCTGTATGATAGGACCCCTTACTATGACAAGAGGCTCGTTTGGAAATACGGGAGTACCTTCTGGCACAGCCCAGACATCGCATTCGAATTTGAAGTTCTCAAGGTATGAAAGGAACTCTTCGCTGAATATCCCCTTGCCCCTCAGGTATTCAATGTCCTCCCTGGAGAATGTAAGGTTCTCAAGATACTCCATGAGCTGGTCCACCCCGGCCATTATGCAGTATCCGCCTCCATCCGGGACTCTTCTGAAGAACATGTCGAAGTAGGCTATTGTGTCTGAAACACCTTCCTTCATGTATCCGTTACCCATGGTAAGCTCATAAAAGTCTGCAAGCATAGTAAGGTTTCTTCCGTTCCTCACGTCTATTACCCTTTCCATAAAATCACCTGTTTCATTTTTATTTCGTCTAACTATCATATTACCAAATTTTCACAAATAACTTAAGTCTTTTAGTCAATTTGTGGTTCAAAGCTCAGGTTCAAACAATGTTTCAGGAAAAAATAATGGGAAATTGCTTCCATATGGAGTAAAATAGGAATCTATGGGTAAATTTGGAGGTGAAGCCATGGAACTTGATGAATATCAGAGGATCGCAAGCAGGACAGAAGAGAGCAGGGTCCTGGTAGTTGCCCCTCCAGGCTCTGGAAAGACGACTGTGCTTCTTGAGAGGCTTGGACTCACAATGGATTCGGGTGTCGCACCAGGCAGGATACTTGTACTGACCTTTTCAAAGGCTGCCGCAGAAGAGCTTAAGGCAAGGTTCGGAGGCGACAGGAAGCCATTCTTCGGGACACTTCATGGATTCTCATACAGGATGCTGAGGTCACTAGGCATAGATGTCAGTCTCGTTTACGGAAAACCAGAGCAGGAGGTGAAGCTTCTCATGCAGAGGAGCCTGAATCTTGCAAGGGAAGATATAGATAACCTGATGAGGGATTTTTCAGCCTACAGGATGGCGCTGTTCAAGGGTGCTGAATCGAGGAAGGAAGCAATGGCCCTGAGGGATGATGTGTTCAGAAAGGCCATGGACCTGTATGAGGGATTCAAGAAGGAACGAAATCTAATGGATTTCGACGACCTTCAGACAAGGTTCCTTTCCCTCCTTGAGGACCAGGAGCTTACTTATAAGATCAGACGTACGTTCACCCACATCCTTGTGGATGAATTCCAGGACCTTGATCCGGTGCAGCTTCAGATCCTGGTGAAGCTCTCTGAGGGTGGAAGCATCTTCTGCGTAGGTGATGAGGACCAGTGCATATATGCCTTCAGGGGATCTGACCCATCGGCGATGATGGACTTTGAGGATAGGTTTGGCGGAAGGAAGCTGTATCTCAAATACAACTACAGGAGCTCAAGGACAATAGTTGACTATGCCGGAGAGGTCATACGCTTCAACAGGGCAAGGAACGACAAGGAGCTCCTGCCGGACAGGAAGGACCTGACCAGGATAAGGAAGGTTTTTCCGCCAAGCCAGGAAGGCATGCTTTCGGATATCTCAACGGAGGTAATGAAGGATATATACGGCTCCTATGCCGTGCTCTACAGGACCAACGAAGAGGGCGAAAGGATCAGGGAACATCTGAGGAGGGAAAAGATACCCTTCCGGTGCAGGGATGGCTACAGCTTCTACAGGACCATGGTTGCAAGGGACATACTTGAATACATGAAGTATGCGGCTACCGGAGACCCGAGGCATTTCGCGAGGGTGGCGAACAAGCCCTACAGGTACATACCCAAGGATGACCTTAGAAGGATGGCTTCAGGCGAGGATGTGAAGACAGTGCTTCTGTCAGGGGAAAAGGGTGATTTCGCCAAAGGCAGGATGAAGGAGCTTATACGCGACCTGAAGCCAATGTCAAGGAAATCTCCTAGGGACCTGGTTAGATATATCGGAAAGGTCCTGGGCTATGAGGACTATCTGAAGGACTATTCGGAAAGGACAGGAAGGGACATTGATGAGCTCAACGGTGACCTTGATGAGATGCTTGAGCTGGCAGGAAACCATAGGATGCTTGCTGCCTTCCTTGAGGAGAGCATGAAGGAGCCTGAAAGCGACCCTTCTGCGAAGCTTCTCCTGTCAACCATTCACGGAGTCAAGGGGCTTGAGTTTGACAAGGTATTCCTTGTGAACTGCGTGGAGGGGATAATGCCGCAGGCTGTCACAGGCGCTGACCTTGAGGAGGAGCGCAGGATCTTTTATGTAGGTATAACCCGTGCAAGGCATGAGCTTGACATATATTCACCGCGGACAATTCATGGAAAAGAGAGAAAAAGAAGCAGATTCGTTATATGATATAATTATTGGAAGATATCGGGGAGCAGAACGCTCACTTAAGGAGAAAAATGAGAATAGAGATCGGAAGCAATGAAGCAGGACAGAGGCTGGACAAGTTTCTTCGGAAATACCTGAAGGATGTACCGCTTTCAGCGATATACAAGGCGATGAGGAAAGGCGACATAAGGGTCAACGGCGCAAGGGGCAAGGAAAAGGACATGCTGAACCTTGGGGATGTACTGGAGATAAAGTACCTTGAATCAAAAGCGCCTGAAACCAAAAAGGAATTCATACAGGTGGACGCTGAGTTCAAGGTCACCTACGAGGATGAAAATCTCCTTGTAGTGGAGAAGTGGCCAGGGATACTGGTACATAAGGATATGGGGAGCAATGAGCCTACCCTTACTGACCACGTCCTTTCATATCTTAAGGAGAAGGGTGAATACAGCCCTGAGGATGAGAAGACCTTCTCGCCTTCACCTGTGAACAGGCTGGACAGGAACACATCAGGCCTTGTAATGTACGGAAAGAATTTCGAAGCCCTCAAGGAGCTTAGCTCAATGATGAGGGAGAGGGACATAGAGAAGAAGTATGTCGCACTTGTAAAGGGAAGGATAAAGGACGGCGAGTACAGGGCATTCATCGAGAAAAGAGAGGATGTCAATACGAGCCTTGTATCCCTCACTGACGGACCATCCCGCAAGGAGATCGCAATGAAGGTGGTTTCAGAGCGGTCAAGCGGACTGTTCTCGTTCGTGGAGCTTGAGCTTCTTACCGGAAGAAGCCACCAGCTGAGGGCACACCTGGCATTCCTCGGCAACCCGATAGTCGGCGACACAAAGTACGGAGACAAGACTACCAACAACTACTTCAACAACAAGTACGCGCTTTCATACCAGTACCTGTACGCATACAAGCTGACCTTCAGGAACGCAACCGGAAAGCTTCAGTATCTTGAGAACAAGGTAATAGTTGAAAAGCTTCCGCCGATATTCAAGAAGATAAGGAACGACGTTTTCAAATTCGACCTATGATGGAGGTTTCTAGATGAAGCAGCAGTCAACGGGCAAGGGGTTCGCATACCTTTCGGTTGCGGAAATGCTCGTAAAGATAATGTCCGTGGTCTATGTCCCTCTGCTTGTCAGGATATTAGGCGACGTAGGACACGGCATTTATGTGGTGTCATATGACGCCTTCACATTCATATATGTACTCACCAATGAGGGGATCCAGAGAGGCATAGCCAAGCTCATATCTGAGCTGACGGCAAAAGGCAACCACAGGGATGCCTTGAGGGCATTCCGCCTTGCAAGGTCGGTGCTGATCCTCCTTTCCCTCTTCGCTTCGATCCTGCTGTTCGCGATGGCACCACTTATAGCCACCGCATCGAAGAGCCCCCAGGCTGTCACTGCCATAAGGGCACTGTCCCCGACAGTGCTTATAACAGGCATCCTTTCGGCATACAGGGGTTATTTCCTTGGAAGAAGCTATATAGCGAGCAATGCGGTATCAAAGATAATTGAGCAGCTTGTCAATGTGACCGTGTCACTGGCAGCCGCATGGGCACTCATGAAGGTATCAGTTGAGTACGGCGTCGCGGGAGGTACCCTGGGAACAAGTGTGGGAGCTCTGGTTGCGGTCATACTTCTCATAAGGGAATACTACAAGGGCAGGCTCCACAAGGTTAAGAGGTCCATGCAGGACCCTGAGGCCTACAGGCACACGAACAGGGAGCTTCTCATGAAGCTTTTCAGTTATGGATTCCCGATAACCATGTCAGCAGGAATCCAGAACCTTGGCGGATTCATCGACATGTTCATAGTGAACAACGCACTTTATACAGCAGGCCTTGACTTCACGGCAGCAAAGACCGCCTTCAGCCAGCTGTCCAGGTTCAAGACACTGATATACACTCCGAACACCATCATCGTTGCGCTGACAGCGGTGCTTCTGCCCGGAATATCCAGGGCCAGGGCACTTGATGACGATGAGGATGTGGAGCGGAAGATAAGGTTTGCGGTAAAGACGGTATTCATGATCGCAATGCCCTCGGCCTTCGGGCTGATGGTCCTGGCGGACCCAGTATATGCACTCCTCTACCCGGGCAGGGCAGGTGCGGTACTTCTGAAGTACGGAGCTTTTGTTGTTATTTTTCTGGGATTTGTCATGGTCCAGAACGTAATATTCCAGAGCTTCGGCAAGTTCTACTGGGGAATAGCGACACTATCCCTGGGAATTGTTGTCAAGCTGGTCTCCAACTCATATTTCGTGGTAATGCCTGAGGTCAACATCATGGGAGCTGTGCTCTCGATGTACCTTAACTATATAATACCCTTCATGTTAAACAACGTACTCATAACAAAGGGGCTTGGTATCAGGATGAACCTAATCAGGGAATCCATAAGACCGCTGGCAGCGTCTGCTGCAATGGGAGGGGTCCTGTATCTCACAAACCTCCTGTTCTCAAATTTAGGAGCAGGGTATGCCCTGTCAAGCATTCTTACATTTGCAAACATAGGAATTGGAATGGCGGTTTATTTTACAGCCCTTCTCCTCATAGGAGGATTGAAGAAGGATGAAATCAGTGAGATCAGCCCACGGCTTCTAAGGATGATTCCAGAGGGGCTAAGGAAAAGGATGAGATGATTGGAGGTGCAGAAATGAAGAAGAGGCCATTTTTACCTGAAACAGCGGTGGCGATACTTTTCATTAGCTGCGCCTTTTATTTTTTAATGATCGGAGATACCTCCGAGAAGTCGGCACAATCAGTAATTTCGGCGGCATTCATTCTTCTTTTCCTCTTCCTTTATTCAGGAAGAGGAAAGGCAAAGCTCCCAGCAAGGCTGATCTTCACAGGGTGGTTCATCATGGCGACCTTCATCGGTGTAATCCTCAACCTTTATGTCCTCCTTCCATGGTACGACAGCCTTGTCCATCTTGTCACCGGAGCCTGCCTTGTGTATCTTGCAAAGGATGGGATAAGGAAGGAAGGGAACCCATCAAGGAGATCCGGAGCCCTCTATGCCTTCTTCCTTTCTGTCAGCCTCAGCACCTTCTGGGAGATATACGAGTATGGAGTGGACTTCCTTGGAGCTAACTCCCAGCACGGGAGCCTTACGGACACCATGCTGGACCTGATATTCGGGACAATAGGGGCTCTCCTGGCAGCGATTGTGCTTTATAACGTGTCAAAGGAAAGAACTTAGGGGCATATTGGAATCAGGCAATAAGAGAGGGACCTTCTGCAGAGATAGCAGAGGGTCCCTTTTAATATAGGCACATTGTTCATTAGGATTGCCTGCAGCATATCAGTCCGGACTGAACTTCAGTTTAACCGGATACCTTGAAGGCTGCTCTATATCAGGTTCTCCGGATTGAGCTTCAGGAGATCCTCGTGGATGAAGAGTCCGTCCTTCCTTATGAGGACATCATCGAACCATATCTCGCCGCCGCCGTATTCAGGCCTCTGTATGAGGACAAGGTCCCAGTGTACAGCTGACCTGTTGGTATTGTCAGCGTCCTCGTAGCTGTTGCCCGGTGTGAAGTGGATCGAGCCTGAGATCTTCTCGTCAAAGAGCGTATCCTTCATAGGCGTGAGTATGTAGGGGTTCACTCCTATAGCGAACTCCCCGACGTACCTCGCACCCTCATCGGTATCGAATACCTTGTTTATCCTTTCAGAATCGTTGGCTGAAGCTGAGATGATCCTGCCGTCCTTGAATTCCAGCCTGATGTTCTCATAGGTGAAGCCCTGGTAGAGTGAAGGTGCGTTGTAGGTGATCACTCCGTTGACCGAATCCCTGACTGGTGCGGTATATACCTCACCATCCGGGATGTTCATTTCTCCTGCGCACTTTATGACAGGAATGTCCTTTATACTGAAGGACAGGTCTGTGCCCTCTGCAACGAGCCTTACCCTGTCTGTCTTCTCCATGAGGGAGACAAGGCTGTCCATTGCCTCTGACATCTTTGAATAGTCAAGGTTGCAGACGTCGAAGTATAAATCCTCGAAGGCCTCAGTGGATCTTCCCGCAGCCTGAGCCATTGAAGGTGAGGGGTACCTGAGCACGGTCCATTTGGTCCTGTTTACCCTGATGTCGAAATGGACCGGATGCATGAAGTGCTTGGAGTAAAGGTCCATCTTTTCAGATGGCACATCAGAGGTCTCGCTGATGTTCATCCCCGACCTGATGCCTATATAGGCGTCCATGTCCTCCATTCTCGCAGCCTCATACTTTGCCATCATGTCCATTTGTTCCTTTGATGCTCCCATGAGAAGCGACCTCTGGACCCTGGCGTCCTTTATGGTGACGAACGGAAGAGCCTTTACCCTGTACGCTTCCTCAACGATTGAAGATACCAGCTCATGCTCGAGCCCGGTGCACTCTATGAGGACCTTCTCGCCCTCTTTAAGCCTTGTTGAGTAGTTAATGAGATTCCATGCCAGTTTTGATATTCTCGGGTCTTTCATTATTACCTCCAAAAAACGATATTAATATCATTGTACCACCAGTATGGCAATGCGTTGAAACCGTGCGTCTGCAATGCCGATATTTCCTGAAATGGCACGACAGCATGCCAAACCTTATCGATTAGAGAATATATATTTTGTAAAATTGACGATTTTGAAATTGTAAACGGTATTATTATTTATTGTTCAATAAATGAGCGTATATGCAGTGATTTGACGCAAGATTTGCAAAAAAATACCCGTAAAGGAGTATAATGTAATCATTAACATCAAGGAGCTGATCCCAGATGGAGGGTGCGATAGACAAGAAGCCCAGGGGCGCTGTCGAATACACATACGGAATGGTACTTACCGGAGTAATGGTAGCGGCCAATCCTCTGAAGAAAATGGCTTTCAAGACCCCGTGCATGGTGCACAGGTTCATAAATATACAGGCTGTCCAGATACTTGAGAACGAAGGTCACGCTGATGCAGCCCGCTTCTACAAGGAATTCATCAAGCCCCTCAACGAAGGGGCCACATGGGCCGACCAGGACTTCAAGTCGATAAACCATTTCTACCACAACAAGATGCAAAAAGGGTTATATGGCTTTTCAGATGCTCTAAGTGAAGCGAAGAAGTACAGGGACAAGAGCCTGTTCTACCTCAGCAGGAGCAACACGCATAAATCCGTGTTCTACCTTGGTGCTGTATGCCACCTTTCTCAGGACATGACGGTGCCTCAGCACGTCAACAACAAGCTGCTTGACAGCCACAAGTCCTACGAGACCTGGATCAAGAACAGGATATTCGAGGAGATTGACTATTCCGTGTCAGACGGCGTCAAGAGGTTCAGTGAGTTCGATGAATACATAAGGGAAAATGCCAAGTCAGCGAACAGGACTGTAGAAGAGTTCAGCAGGGAAGAGGACAGGGACAGGCTTTACTACGAGCTGTCCACAAGGCTGCTTGCCGAGGCACAGAGGACAACAGCGGGGCTGCTTCTTGACTTCTACGAGCTATATTATGCGAAATAGGCCGAAGGTAGTCCTCGTATCCATTGACTCCAGATTCATACATACGAACATAGCCCTGAGATACATGAAGGAATTCACGAAGGACCTGAATTATGACTGCCTTATAAGGGAATATACCATACAGAGTCCCATGATGGACATGCTTGACGACATACTGGATGATGAGCCTGATATGGTCTGTTTCTCAACCTACATCTGGAATGTGGAGCAGGTGACCCGTGTCTCCAGGCTCATAAGGCTTGCAAGGCCTTCCATACGTCTCCTCTTCGGAGGACCCGAGGTGAGCTGGAACGCTGAAGAAAGCCTGCTTGCTCTATGCGGTGACTATATCGTTGCAGGCGAGGGCGAAGAGACCTACCGTGAGCTCATTGAAAAATGCCTGGAAAACGCCATACTGACAGGTTCATTTTGCCTGGGGGAAAACGATGAGGTCTGCGGGCTTGCAGCTATGAAAAACGGGATTCCTGCAGTTTTTCCGCCAAGAGGCAAGATGGACCTGGCAAGGCTTCCATTCCCATACTCCATGGATGAAGACCTTTCAGACAGGATCGCCTGCATCGAGGCTTCAAGGGGATGCCCCTACAGCTGCTCCTACTGCCTGTCGTCTGCCGAGAAGGACCTGAGGTTCAGGTCGGCTGATGATGTCATGGAAGATGTGGAGAGGCTGCTGTCACTTGGTGCGAAGCTTGTCAAATTCATGGACAGGACCTTCAATGCTCATCCAGATGCATCTGAGATCTTCAGAAGGATAATTGCACTTGAAACCTCTGCTGTCTTCCATTTCGAGATGTCGCCATCGATGGTTGATGACTCTCAGATGGAGGTGCTTAAGTTTTCTCCTCCCGGTAGGATACAGTTCGAGACAGGCGTGCAGAGCACTGACGAGAATGTGCTGAATCTTATAAGGAGACATTCGAAGGGTTTCAGGGAAGGCCTTGAAAGGCTTCTCACACTTGGAAACATCCACCATCATCTTGACCTGATTGCCGGACTTCCAATGGATACGATGGAATCGTTCAACAGGAGCTTCAATGAAGTCTACTCTCTAAGGCCTGACGTTCTGCAGCTGGGATTCCTTAAGGTCATAAAAGGTACTCCGATTGAGAGGGAAACGAAGCGATGGGACATTGTATACAGCCCATTTCCGCCTTATCAGGTTATAAGTACGGCAGCTCTCTGCAGAGAGGAAATTAAGCGGCTCAAGTCCGCTGAGAAGGCCCTCGACAAATACCATAATACTGGAAAGTTCACTAATTCCCTGACATATGCAATAAGCTTCCATGAGGACCCGCTGATCTTCTTTGAGGGTCTCGGGAGAGCACTTGACAATGAGGGGTACAGGGTACGGTCACCTTCATCAGATGACTACTACAGGATATTGCTAATGTACTCGATAAGGGAACTGGAGATGAAAACAAGTTTCGAACCGGGTCTCATGAGGGACCTTGTGAAGTATGACTTTCTCCTCTGGAACAGGAGGCAGGGTATTCCCCTATTCCTGGGAAGGATCGATAGAGACACGCACGATATCAGGAGAAGGCTTAAAAGTGAAGGAGGGGTTGATGGACACGTAGAATGGTTTGAGAATGATGTTGTCTCGCACACATCAGGTAACGAAAGAAACCAGGGACCGGTAGCTGTATTGTTCGAGAAAGGTCGAACGTATGGTAAAATTATCACATTGTTACAACGATAACAATTGAAAATCGTACGGACTTGGTATAAGATAATGTCTATGCGGTAATTTATATCATATTAAGTGGTACTTATTCTTCTTTAAAGGTGGTGAGAAAGTGGCGAAAGAAGCGATCGAAGCTGTAAAGGCAGCAGAAGAAAGGGCAAAGGACATACTGCTCGAAGCCGGACAGAAGGCAAGAGATTCAAAACGAGAAGCTGAAATTTCTGCTGAGAGGTCATATAGAGAAATCCTCGAGAAGGCAGAAAAGGAAGCTGAAGATTTGAAGGCCTCTGCTGTCAGAGAGGGGGAGGCAATTGCGAAGCCGGCTATTGAAAAAGGGCTGCAGGCTGCAAAGGATATCGCATCGCTCGGCGATGACAAGCTGAAGGATGCGGTGAACATCATTATCGAGAGGATCGTGAAGACAAATGGCGATAGTTAAAATGAGCTCATTCAGCTTGTTTGCCTTCGATTCCGAAAGGGACGACCTCCTCCATGAACTGCAGAAGTTCGGATATGTGCACTTTTCTGACCTGGCCAATGACGAGACACTCAAGGGAGAAGGACTGCGTGACGTGGTCGTTCCTGAGGGGATAACCGAAGTGGACCAGGACATCGCTAACATCAAGTACGCTCTCGAGATACTATCAAAGAATGACTCGAGGGAAACCGGATTCAAGGCGATGATCAAGGGCAAGGCGAACTTCACACTGGAAGGTCTTGAAGAGACAGCAGGCGCGTATGACTACAAGCCTGTTTATGAAAGCCTGAAGGACAGGATGGGTAAGGTCGAGAGCCTTAACCAGGAAGAGATGAGGCTGAACGCGGCATCTGACGAACTGAAGCCCTGGGTGACCTTAGGGTATCCGGTAGGCTCCATGAAAGGCTTCAGCCAGAGCGAAGTCTTTACCGGAACAGTGCCTAAGAAATTGAAGGACAAGCTGATGAATGAACTTCTGCCTTTCGACTACACCTACTATGAGGTGATCAGCGAAGGCAAGGACGAATCCTATCTTCTTGCGATCTCATCAAAGGAAGAGAAGGATGCAGTCAACGAGGTGCTGAGAAACAACAGCTTCTCAAGCATCAGGATATCAGGAGACGAGGAGCCCGACAGGGAGATGCACAAGATAGCCGAGAGGCTCGCTGTACTCAAGTCGGAAAGGGAAGCTGTAAAGAACGAGATAAAGGAGATGGCAGTTAATCTGCCTGACCTTGAAGTCTACTACGAATACCTAATGAATAAGAAGGTACGGCTCCATGCTTCAGAGAACTTCCTCAGGACAGACAGCGTGAATGTTATACGAGGCTATATCCCGACGGAAATGGCCGGTGATTTCAGGAAGGCTGTGGAGGCGTCCCAGAAGAACGCCTACTATCTGGATGTCAAGGAAGCTGCCGATGAAAGCGACATACCCATACTCCTAAAGAACAACAAGGTCAACCAGACCTTCGAGTCGCTTACAGCGATGTATGCGCTGCCGCAGTATAATGAAATAGACCCTACACCTCTCCTTGCTCCGTTCTACCTTTTCTTCTTTGGAATGATGGTTGCGGACGTGGGATATGGTGCCCTCATGCTGATAGGAACCGCCGTGATACTCAAGATGGCAAACCTTTCGGAAAGCACGGAGAAGTTCATAAGGTTCTTCTTCTATCTGAGCATCCCCACCATATTCTGGGGTGCGATCTACGGCTCCTTCTTCGGAGGGATAATAAAGATCCCGGGACTGATCGACCCTGCGAAGGACTATATGATGATACTCATAATGTCGATCATATTCGGTCTGGTCCACGTATTCTTTGCACTTGGCGTAAAGGCTTTCCTTTATGTCAGGGGAGGAGACCCGATTGGAGCCCTGTTTGACGCAGGTTTCTGGTATATGGCCCTTATCGGTGCCATAGGCTTCCTTATTCCGATGTTCCTTGACCTTCCACCGGCAGTCAAGACCGTTTCAATGGTCCTTATGATAGTCGGAATGGGCGGTATCGTAGTAACTGGCGGAAGAGAAAACAAGTCCATAGTCGGCAAGGCTGCAGGCGGACTTTACAGCCTTTATGGCATATCAAGCTACGTAGGTGACTTCGTATCCTATTCAAGGCTCATGGCACTCGGACTTTCAGGAGGCTTCATAGCATCAGCGATAAACATGATGATAGGTATGCTTTCAGGAATGGGGATAATAGGAATACTCTTCGGAATAGTTCTGTTCGTTGTCGGACAGGCTTTCAACATATTCCTGAGCCTGCTTGGCGCTTATGTGCATACCTCAAGGCTCACTTATGTTGAGTTCTTCGGGAAATTCTACACAGGCGGCGGAAAGCCATTCAATTTATTCAAAAATGCTTCAAAATACATCAATTTAAAGTAGTTAGGAGGAAATGTAAATGACTTTTTCACAGTTCTTGTTTGATAATGGTGGCGTTGTTTTTGCGGTACTCGGTATAGCATTCGCGGTAATATTCTCAGGATTCGGTTCAGCTAAGGGTGTCGGACTTGTCGGTGAGGCAGCTACAGGCCTTATAGTAGAAGAACCTCAGAAATTCGGTAAGTCACTCGTGCTTCAGCTCCTTCCAGGTACACAGGGTCTCTATGGTTTCGTTATAGGACTTATGGCTCTCGGTAAGCTTGACGCTGGCCTTTCCATCCAGGAGGGAATGTAC
The DNA here is from genome assembly GCA_002428605.1 of Clostridiaceae bacterium UBA6085. Lineage (GTDB taxonomy): Bacteria > Bacillota > Clostridia > Clostridiales > Clostridiaceae > Youngiibacter. The sequence continues at coordinate 6,320 of DIXH01000087.1, read as the reverse complement.
ATATTCATAGCCTGCCTTCCGATAGCATTCGTCGGCTGGGTTTCGGCAATAGCACAGGGCAGAACTGCAGCGGCAGGACTTGCAATACTTGCAAAGAACGAAGAGCACTCCACAAAGGGTATAATATACGCCGTAATGGTTGAGACATATGCACTTCTTTCATTCGTCATATCCCTAATACTTCTCAATGCGGTGACTTTCTAGGCTCTGCCTGAAGGTTTCACGAGAAAATATAGGAAGGATGTGAGGGAATGTCAAATCTGGACAATCTGACCGAGAAGATCCTCGCGGACGCCAGGGAAAAAGCCCAGGCCATCCTCGATGATTCAGTCAAGGTCAAGGAAGATCTTGTTGATTCGAAGATCAAGGAAGCGAACGACAGGAAGAACAGGATCATAGAAAAGGCAGCCTTCGAAGCCAACCTCTTGAAAGAAAGGGTGATCTCCAACGGAGAGCTCAAAGTAAGGAATGAAAGCCTGAAGGCAAAGCAGGGAATAATCGACAGGGTCTTTGACCTTGCGAAGAAAAGCCTGGTTGAGCTCGGCGATGAAGACTATGTAAAGTATCTGAAGGATACCTTAGCAGGTCTCACTCTCAAGGGCACCGAGACACTTATCGTGACCGCCCCCATGAAGGAGAAGGTAAAGGCACTTGACCTTGGCTTCAAGGTCTCTGACGAAGAGGCATCAGCCTCGGGATTCCTTGTCAAGGACAAGGGAGTACTGCTTAACTACACCTTCGGAGATATGGTTGACTTTCTCAGGGACGAGCTCGAAGCAGATGTAGCCTCCGCTCTTTTCAAGGAATAGGAGGTACTTATGAACAGAATGGATTTCGCCCAGGCTGTTACCAGGACCAGGGTCCTGGAGACCAGACTCCTTACCAAGGCAAGGATAGAGAGGATGGTAGACGCAAGGGATATTGACGAGGCTCTGAAGATACTGGCTGAAACTGAATACCAGTCATCCATGGCCGGAGTCGCAAGGGGCGAGGATTACGAGAGGATTCTCTCGCAGGAGCTCAAAAGGGTATACAAGCTCGTAGGCGAGATGACAACCGAAAGTTCTGTGGTGGAGATACTTTCACTTAAGTACGACTACCACAACCTAAAGGTGCTCGTCAAGGAGACAGCCATGAAGGCTGATTTCAAGGAAATGTACGTTAATCTTGGAGGCAGGGACATCCAGAAGGTAAAGGCGGCATATGCTGCCGGGGACCTGAGGGATGTTGAGCCGAGACTAAGGGATGCCCTCATTGAGGCATCAAAGGACATGGAAGCGACAGGAGATCCCCAGAGGACAGACATGATACTGGACAGGCATTATTTCGCACATCTCTCTGCAGTGGCAGATGAGTCCGGAATACCGCTTTTCACAGACTATGTCAGTACTATCATAGACTTTACAAACGTAAAGACTCTGGTCAGGGTGAAGAGGCTTGAAAAGGACATCAGGTTCCTTGAGGAAGCCATAATAGATGGCGGCAGCATCCCTAAGGGTGACATACTTCTATCCCTTTCGGACACTGTAGAGACCATGATGAACAAGTTCAAGGGCTACAGGATAAGCGACGAGCTTAGGAAGGGTCTGGAGTCATATCAGAAGACCATGAGGCTTTCGGAATTCGAGAGGATCCTCGACAATTACCTCATGAAGCTGAACATTGCATCCAAGTCCATTGTCTTCGGACCTGAGCCGGTATTCTCCTACCTCGCAGCCAAAGAGGCCGAGATGAAGGCACTGAGGATCATAATGGTGTCGAAGCTTAACAAGATCTCACCTGAATCAATCAGGGAAAGGCTGCGTGAGCTTTATGTATAAGATAGGAGTTGTGGGCGACAAGGATTCCATACTTGCCTTCAAGGCGCTTGGAGTCGATGTCTATCCCGTTTTGGACAAGGACGAGGCAAGAAAGGCAGTTGATACCCTGGCCGCAAGGAAATACGGTATCATCTTCATCACTGAGCAGATGGCTGAGCTGATCCCAGAGACCGTTGAAAGATACAACAAGGAGATAGTTCCTGCGGTTATACTCATTCCGAGCAACCAGGGATCCCTTTCCATAGGCCTCAGAAGGATCAACGCAAATGTTGAAAAAGCCGTTGGTTCAAATATTTTGTAGAAGGGGAGCTTAGATTGAAAGTAGGAAAGATAATCAAAGTATCCGGTCCCTTGGTTGTTGCCGAGGGAATGGATGACGCCAACGTCTATGACGTTGTAAAGGTTTCAGACAATAAGCTCATCGGAGAGATAATAGAAATGAGAGGCGACAGAGCCTCCATACAGGTATACGAGGAAACTACAGGCATCGGACCAGGAGAGCCGGTCTATACGACAGGCTTGCCTCTTTCGGTCGAGCTGGGACCCGGACTTCTTGAGTCCATGTTTGACGGCATACAGAGACCTCTGACCTCTATTAGAGAGCTGGTGGGGGACTTCCTTGTGAAGGGAGTCGAAGTACCTGCGCTTGACAGGGAAAAGGTTTGGCATTTTGTTCCAACGGTAAAGGCTGGAGACAGCGTTTCCCATGGTGACATCATCGGAACAGTCCAGGAAACATCAATAATCGAGCACAGGATAATGGTCCCGAAGGGCGTTTCAGGTGTCGTCAAGGCTATAGCTGAAGGTGACTTCACTGTCGCTGACACGGTCTGCACACTGGAGGACGGAACAAAGCTTAACATGATCCAGAAGTGGCCTGTAAGGCGCGGAAGGCCTTATGACCACAAGCTGAATCCTGATGCACCTCTTGTTACAGGACAGAGGGTAATTGACACATTCTTCCCGGTATCAAAGGGCGGTACTGCGGCAGTTCCGGGACCTTTCGGTTCAGGAAAGACTGTCGTTCAGCATCAATTGGCAAAATGGGCAGATTCAGAGATAGTCGTCTATGTAGGCTGCGGAGAGCGCGGAAACGAGATGACGGACGTTCTTATGGAGTTCCCTGAGATAAAGGACCCCAAGACCGGAGAATCGCTCATGAAGAGGACAGTGCTCATAGCAAACACATCCAACATGCCTGTTGCGGCCAGAGAGGCCTCCATATACACAGGCATAACAATAGCGGAATATTTCAGGGACATGGGATACTCCGTGGCCATAATGGCTGACTCAACCTCCAGATGGGCCGAGGCCCTGAGGGAGATGTCCGGAAGACTTGAAGAGATGCCTGGCGATGAAGGATACCCGGCTTACCTGGGTTCAAGAGCCGCCGACTTCTATGAGAGGTCAGGAAAGGTCGTATGCACAGGATCAGACGGAAGACAGGGCGCGATAACAGTAATAGGTGCGGTATCACCTCCAGGAGGAGACATCTCCGAACCTGTATCGCAGGCGACCCTGAGGATCGTCAAGGTATTCTGGGGACTGGATGCGAACCTCGCATACAGGAGGCACTTCCCTGCGATCAACTGGATGAATTCATATTCGCTCTACCAGACAAAGGTAGACAAGTGGATGGATGCCAATGTGGAGAACACCTTCGCCTCAAACAGGGCAAAGGCAATGGCTCTTCTTCAGGAAGAATCAGGACTCCAGGAAATAGTAAGGCTTGTCGGAAGGGATTCCCTTTCCGAGGGCGACCAGCTGAAGCTGGAAGCTGCAAAGTCGATAAGAGAGGACTACCTTCAGCAGAATGCGTTCCACGAAGTGGATACCTACAGCTCGCTGGACAAGCAGAACCTCATGCTGAAGTGCGTGCTTGCCTTCTATGATGAAGGAAAGAGGGCGCTTGACAACGGCATATACCTTAACGACATAATCAAGCTTAAGGTCAGGGACAGGATCGCAAGAATGAAGTACCTGCCTGAAAGTGAAATATCAAAAATCACAGAGGTTATGAAGGAGCTTGTCAAAGCCGTGGACGACCTCATAGAGGAAGGAGGAATCCTTAATGCTTAAAGAGTACAGGACCGTCCGCGAAGTCGTCGGACCGCTTATGGTTGTCGACGGGGTAGAAGGAATTAAGTACGAAGAACTGGTGGAGATCGAACTCCAGACCGGTGAAAAGAGAAGGGGAAGAGTCCTTGAGGTCAACGGGGACAAGGCCATGGTACAGCTTTTCGAGGGTTCGGCAGGAATCAACCTGAGGGACACCAAGGTCAGATTCCTTGGCAAGCCGCTTGAACTTGGAGTTTCCGAGGACATGATAGGAAGGATCTTCGACGGACTTGGAAGGCCAAAAGACGGCGGACCCAAGATAATACCGGAGAAGAGGCTGGACATCAACGGAGTTCCGATAAACCCGGTTTCCAGGGATTACCCGTCCGAGTTCATACAGACGGGAATATCAGCCATTGACGGACTGAACACACTGGTAAGAGGACAGAAGCTGCCCATATTCTCAGGGTCAGGACTTCCGCACGCAGACCTTGCAGCTCAGATCGCAAGGCAGGCGAGGGTCCTCGGCAAGGGCGACAAGTTCGCCGTTGTATTCGCTGCAATGGGTATAACCTTTGAAGAGGCTCAGTTCTTCAAGGATGACTTCAACAAGACCGGAGCTATCGACAGGGCAGTGCTTTTCATGAACCTTGCTGACGACCCTGCCATAGAGAGAATAGCTACACCAAGAATGGCGCTTACCTGCGCAGAGTACCTTGCCTTCGAGAAGGGCATGCACGTACTTGTAATACTGACTGACCTTACCAACTACGCTGAAGCCCTGAGAGAGACATCAGCAGCCAGGAAGGAAGTACCAGGAAGAAGAGGATATCCCGGATATCTTTATACCGACCTTTCAACCATATATGAGAGAGCCGGAAGGATAAAGGGAAGAAGCGGATCCATAACCCAGATCCCGATACTTACCATGCCTGAGGATGACAAGACGCATCCGATACCTGACCTTACAGGATATATCACCGAGGGACAGATAATCCTTTCAAGAGACCTGTACAAGAAGGGTATCCAGCCACCGATAGACGTTCTTCCTTCGCTTTCAAGGCTGAAGGACAAGGGTATCGGTAAGAACAAGACAAGGGAAGACCATGCAGACACCATGAACCAGCTTTTCGCAGCCTATGCGACCGGTAAAGAAGCTAAGGAGCTGGCTGTAATACTTGGTGAATCAGCACTTTCCGAGACTGATAAGGCATTCGCTGATTTTGCGGATGCGTTCGAGAAGAGATATGTCAGCCAGGGCTATGACAACAACAGGGAAATAAAGGATACGCTTGAACTTGGATGGGAGCTTCTTACGATACTTCCAAGGACAGAGCTGAAGAGGATAAGGGACGAGTACATTGAAAAGTACATGCCCCAAGAGACCAAAGGAGTTGAATAGCCATGGCTAAGCTCAATGTGAACCCTACCCGAATGGAGCTCACAAAGCTCAAGGTTAGGCTGTCCACCGCTTCCAGAGGCCACAAGCTCCTCAAGGACAAGCAGGATGAGCTCATGAGAAGGTTCATCGAGATGATCAGGCGAAACAAGGCACTGAGAGTCGAGGTTGAGTCAGAACTCCAGAAATCCTTCAAGGAGTTTCTGGTTGCGAGTGCAATAATGTCTCCGGAGTTCCTTCAGGAAGCTGTCGCTTTCCCAAAGGAAAGCATAACAGTGGACATCAAGAAAAAGAACATAATGAGCGTCAACGTTCCTGTGATGAATTTCATAAGGAAGCTCGAAGGCGATGAGGGCAGCATATATCCCTACGGATTTGCCCAGACCTCCTCTGAGCTTGACGACGCCATTTCAAAGCTCTACTCCATAATGCCCAAGCTACTTGAGCTTGCGGAGGTGGAGAAGTCCTGCCAGCTGATGGCTGACGAGATCGAAAAGACCAGAAGAAGGGTAAACGCCCTGGAATACAGGACCATACCTGAACTTAAGGAGACCATCAAGTTCATCAGGATGAAGCTTGACGAGAATGAGAGAAGTACCATAACGAGGCTCATGAAGGTCAAGGACATCATCCAGAAATCGCAGGAAACAGCATAACAAAAAAAGAGAGGGCGGCATGCAGACCAGCATGCCGCCCTCTCTTATCGTACAGGCCTTATGGGATGAACGATCGGAGCATTTGATTTTTTTCAGCCCTTCTTCTTAACTTTCCCGTAAACCATCCTGAGGAATGCGACTCCAGGCTTCAGGTCTCCAAGCTCAAGTATGGCAGGTGCCTTTCGCTTAAGGAGAGAAAGAGCCATGGACGTCTTTGAAAGCTGTCCTGCACGGGCATATTCCCTCATCGCAAGGAGGTCCTCGTATAGGTATCTGAAATAGATACCGGTGTCATAGGTCTTCCTGTCGTGGAGTACGGTCCCTCCGGTCATTTCCCTGTATGCCAGGAGCGGGAAGTTTATGCCGGCCTTGTAAAGCAGGCTGTTG
>DIXH01000017.1 GCA_002428605.1 Clostridiaceae bacterium UBA6085 | reverse complement strand
ACCCACACTTACCCACGAAGAGCCATCTTTAGACGCTTTAATGATCCGCATTCAGTCAATTGGGCAAGCCAATAGTATACTTATCCATCCTGAACATATCGGATACATTAATCTTACTACAGATTTCAGGAGATTAGCCATTAATTCCAAATAGCCCGAAAACTGGACCAAGGGCTTCTGCCTTCAGTCCAGTTTATCATCAGGTGTCGCTAATTATGATATCTTCATTTGCAGCAATAGCTACATCATGACTCCCATATCCTTGTATTTGTCCAGAGTCTCCTTTGAGAAGCCAAGTGCCCCGAATATTTCATAATCATTCTCACCTGCGTCAGGTGCAGCAGACTTATACTGTACAGGATATTCACTCATCTTGATCGGATTTCCTATTACAGTGAGTTCCCCGGCTTCCTTATGGTTGACCGTCACGAACATCTCCCTGGCCTTCATATGTTCATCCTCAAACACCTGCTTGCAGTTGTATATCGGGCCTGCAGGTACGCCTGCTCCAAGTATTATGTCCACGCACTCCTTAGCGGTCCTCTGGCCTGCCCAGCCATTTATTATTTCCTTCAGTTCAAGCTGGTTGTTAAGCCTTCCCTCAGTCTTGAGGAATCTCGGGTCATCCTTCAGTTCAGGCATACCCATGGCTTTTGCTAGTACAGCGAAATGCGCGTCAGTACCGCTGGCAACCACGAAATCATCATCTGAGGCCCTGAATGAGTCATATGGCGCTGAGGCAAGGTATCTGTTTCCTGTCTTTGGTGGAACCTCCCCGCCATGAACATACTGCATCATCTTGGCCTCCATGCCTGATACTATGCTGTCCACGAGTGCAACATCTATGCTCTGTCCAAGACCTGTCTCCTTCCTCTTGTAGAGCGAACCTAAGATTCCAATGCAGGCGTTTAGTCCTGCGAACAGGTCTCCGATTGCCATTCCTGCTCTGGTTGGCTCATGGCCTTCCCAGCCGGTTATGCTCATGGAGCCGCCCATAGCCTGAGCTATAAGGTCATATCCAGGTCTCTCTGAATATGGTCCGTACTGTCCGAATCCTGATATTGATGCATAGACTATCGCAGGATTCAGCTTCTTGCAGTCCTCATATCCGAATCCAAGCTTTGCCATGACACCTGGTCTGTTGTTCTCAAGAAGGACGTCAGCAGACTTTACAAGTTCTGCAAAGAGCTCCTTTCCTTCAGCTGTCTTCAGGTCGATGCATACGCTCTTCTTGTTCCTGTTCAGGTTTCCGAAGTACATGCTCCTGTTGGTCTTAGGCTCCCTTGGCCTTGCTCCCCTTGTGAAGTCTCCGCCACCCTTTAAGTTTTCAACCTTTATTACTTCTGCACCCATGTCTGCAAGAAACATACCGCAATATGGTCCAGCAAGAAACTGTGTGAAGTCAAGTACTCTAATTCCTTCTAATAACAAACTGCTCATTTCATATCTCCCTTTAACTAAAAAAATAAACTACGCGCACACTCTTTATTTAGCAATTATCATGCCAACCACATAATTGTTTAAAACTCTCGAAAAATGATGGTTTTCACATTAAAAATCCCATTTATCATTCTTGAACCGTTAATTTTAGTTAACACGAATAAACAGAATCCGAACTTCACTCATCATCAATAATGAAGTGCCAGGAACCGTCAGCAATATCTTGCCCACAAAAAAAGGACCGAAGACATTGCTTCAATCCATTTCCTTGAATCCCAGTTTTTCATCTTCAGGCAGCCTGTCGTCAGTCTGATGCAGGCCGGGTTGCATCAGGACTGGCAAACCTGTATTTAATAAGGATTCTTACTGCCTTACTGCCTTGCTGACCTTCCGATCTCAAGACCCTTGTCGAAAGCCGACTTGTTCATAGGCAGAAGCTTTGGCTTCTTGCCAAGCTTGTTTTCGATCGTTCCCCAGACGACCTCAGGTGCAACAACTTCAGTATAGCCGACGTATGCTCCAAGCATGATAACATTCAAGACCTTCGGGTTTCCAAGTTCAAGAGCAAGCTCCGTTACCGGCACCTTTATCAGCTTTACGTCATCCCTGTCAATTTCATCAGGTACTATGGAACTGTTGATGAACAGATTGCCGCCTTTCTTGAGCTTGCAGAGAAATTTCTTCAAGGATGGCTCATTTAGCACAATAAGGTCATCCATGACATCTCCAAGCGGAGCCCCAATCATCTCGTCCGAGATTACGACATAGCAGTTGGCTGTTCCTCCACGCTGCTCTGCACCGTATGAAGGGAAGAAGGTTATGTTTTTATCTGTGGATTCGCATGTGGCCTCAGCAAGGAATTTTCCTAGCGTCATCACACCCTGGCCACCAAATCCTGCAACGCATAAGTTAGTCTCCATATTTTCCTCCTATTTATCCCTGATCACGCCAAGCGGGAATTCAGGCAGCATTTTTTCTTCAAGATATGTCAGGGATTCAAGTGAGTCAAGTCCCCAGTTGGTCGGACAGCTGGTGACAATTTCAACCATTGAGAAGCCCTTTCCGTTCAGCTGGTTCTCAAATGCCTTCTTGATTGCCTTCTTTGTCTTTACAACATTTCCAGGGGTGTTGCAGCTTGTCCTCTCAAGATATGCAGGAGCAGTAAGCTGGTTCAGTATTTCACTCATGTGCATCGGGTAGCCATGTTCCTCGGCATTACGTCCCTTAGGCGCAGTTGACGCCTTCATACCCATAAGTGTTGTCGGCGCCATCTGTCCGCCGGTCATTCCGTAGGTTCCGTTGTTTATGAAGATTACAGTTATGTTGTCTCCACGGTTTGCAGAGGATATGGATTCACCAAGTCCTATCGATGCGAAATCTCCGTCTCCCTGATATGTGAAGACGAGAGAGTCAGGGTTGGATCTCTTTAATCCTGCTGCAACAGCTGTAGCCCTTCCATGAGGTGCAGTAATGTTGTCATACGCGATATAATCCATGTGGAGACCACAGCAGCCTATTCCAAGCACACAGGCTGTCCTGTCGACAACATTCAACTCCTCGAGTACTTCCCCGATTAACTTTATTGCAGTACCATGCATGCATCCCGGACAGAATCCTGAGACCTTATCCTGGAGCGTCTTGGTCCTTGAATATATCTTTTCCATTACAATACCCTCCTATTTCTCATTGATCTTCTTAACAGCCTCGATTATCGCTTCCCTGCTCATGATATTTCCTCCTGAGCAAAGGCACGTTTCTATTGGGCAACGCTCTTTGACTCCGATTGCGACATCATGTACAAATTGAGCAGGAATGGACATTTCAACATCAAGAACAGCCTTGCAGGTATTGTAGTTTATGCTGTCGAATGCCTTGTAAGGGAATGGATGGACTGTTATCGGCCTAATAAGTCCAGCTTTTATGCCTTCCTTGCGAAGCTCCTCAACAGCAGACTTTGCAATACGCGCGGATATTCCATATGATGCTATGACTACCTCTGCATCTTCAACAAGATATTCCTCTACCTGTGCATCCTTTTCCCAGCTCTTGTAGAGCTCTGCGGCCTTGATGTTCTCATTCTGCATGACCAAAGTGCTCCAGTTTCCGGGCTGGATCCATGCCCTGTTGGCATAGTCAAGCTTGTGGCCTGTGCAGGCCCAAGCCTTCTTAGACTCTTTGATTGCTGCAACCTCTTCATCAGATTTGGCTTCCGGAAGATTTACCGGCTCCATCATCGTTCCGATTACACCATCAGCAAGTATCAATACCGGATTCCTATCCCTGTCAGCATAATCAAATGCGTTGTATGTCATGTCAACGGCTTCCTGGACGCTTGAAGGTGCAAACACCAGCATCTCGAATCCGCCATTACCTGAAGCCTTAGTTGCCTGGAAATAATCCATCTGAGCAGGATGTATCGATCCTACTCCCGGGCCGCCTCTTGAAATGTTTGCGTATACCATTGGAATTCTTGCTGCTGCGCAATATGAGATTCCCTCACTCTTGAGCGCAATTCCAGGGCTTGATGATGAGGTCATGGACCTGGTTCCTGCTGATGCCGCTCCGTAAACCATATTTACAGAAGCAACCTCACTTTCGCCCTGCATGAAGACACCTCCAACCTCAGGCATCCTTCTTGCGAAATATTCAGGGATCTCGTTCTGTGGTGTTATAGGATAACCTGCGAAAAATCTGCAGCCGGCTCTAACCGCCGCTTCAGCTATGGCTTCGCAGCCCTTCATAAATATTCTGGCCATTTTCTTTATTCCTCCCTATTATGCTTTTACATATTTTGCACCTGTCAGATTATCATCCATCAGCCAAACAGATGGAAAATCCAGTCAAAATGCAGCCCCTTAGTATTGCACTGACTATTTATATACTTCAATGGCTGCGTCAGGACACATCCTTGCACAAATCTGGCAAGCTATGCAGTCATCCATTCTTACTGGTACAGCGTATTCATAACCCTTTGAGTTTACATCGGTTCCTATCTCGATGACTTTTTTCGGACAGAACTTGACACAGTACTGACAGCTCTTGCAGCTTTCTGACCTTATTTCTATTTTTCCCACTTGAGTATTTCCTCCCTTTATTATCTGATCTCTATATAAACATTGGTTAGCAATGCCTACAGCTATTTGTCCACCATCCTTGAAAAGCTTGGCAGCTTAGTTCTTGTTCCACTCATATGTAAGGAACAGATGAATGGGGAAAACCGGAGTATCCGATCTGGTTCTGATCTCGTCATGAAGGTCTTCCCTTGCACATAGGAACTCTATATCCTTATATGGTCCGATCATCTCATCCATCCTTTTGTTCCCTTCAATGACTTCATCTGCAGTCGTGCTCAAACCGATATTCGGATTACTTATCATCTTCACTTTTTCAAGCTTTATGTGTGATATCCTGAGTATCGCTGACAATGTTCCGTCGATATGGTCCAGATTATCAGACCAGGGACGGTATGAGTTCAGCACGTAGTACACTTCCGTATAGTCATTATTGACCTTGGGTGCAAATCCGCCTATGGCGCTCGCCCCTACATCGTTTCCGCCTATATCCATTACAACGTAGCAGCCTTCATCCTTCAGGAGTCTCCCAACACCGCCAACAAGCGTCGGAGCATCATAGAACTGTTCCTGATGATGAAATATGATCCCAAGGGACTCGATTTCTTTCATGACGTCCCTTGACCTGAAAAGCGGTTTCGTCATATCCATATCAAAGAAGTGAACCGGCTTATCGTCCATTTCAACAAGGTGCCTGGCAAAGTTAATCGCCACCTCGCTTTTTCCGCTTCCGGCCTCTCCTACGAATAGGAAGTTGTGCTTTCCAGCTATATCAACATTAAATATCTTGTTCATGATGTTCCTCCGAAGTATCGCAAAGTGCTCTGCTGTTCTCTTTCTATGGCCGGCTTTTCCTTCACCAGACAATTAATAGTCAATGTATCCGAATATTATTAAGCAATTAGCGTGCCAACATAAAATTACGTTTTTCTAATGACATGCACCATTCCTGACTTTATTGCAGCCTTAATTTTGTTAATCCACGTTAACCAAAATCAACAATCAAATTGGATACAACTCATTTTAGCCTTTAGCAAACCATCTCAACATCTGCAGTTATTAACACATGCTATTTGTCGGACTTAGCCTTTTAGCTTGTTTATGTCAAGCATCTTGCTGTTGTACTTTCCGTTGACATGCTTTGAGAGGTATAGTGAAGCCTCGTACATCCTTTCAGAATCGATTCCTGTCTCGATGTTCATCCTATTGAACATTGTGACCAGGTCTTCTGTTGAGATGTTTCCTGCAGCTCCCGGTATGAACGGGCATCCTCCAAGACCGCCAAGTGCACTGTCAAACCTGTATACGCCCTCCTGGAATGCAGAATAAGCATTTGCAATTCCAAGTCCTCTGGTATCGTGTATATGTGCAGCTATAATATCAAGGTCAGCATGCTCCTTGATCCTTCTTATTATCTTCGCCGTATGGTCAGGGGTTGAAAGTCCTGCAGAATCAGCAAGACCTATGATTTTGACTCCCATCTTCATTGACTCGTCAATTATCCTAATGACCTTGTCGACATCGATTTCGTCACCGAACGGGCTTCCGAAGACACAAGCAAGGGCAAGCCTTACTTCAAGGTCAGAAGGAAGGTCAGTCATGATCTCCCTAAGTGATGCAACGCTCTCGTCAACTGTCTTGTTTACATTCCTCTTGTTATGAAGCTCGCTTACGCTTACAACAAGGTCAATTGTCCTTATTCCAGCCGCATAAGCATTGTCAGCACCCTTCTTGTTTGGAACAAGTGCAGTAAGCTTAACATCGCTTTTCTTCTCTGACTTCATTGTAAGTACTCGGTTGGTAAGCTCATTGGCATCCTTTATCTGAGGTACAGCCTTTGGATTAACAAAGGAAGTAAGCTCTATCTCAGCAGCCCCCATATCGATTATCTTCTCAATCACCGCAGCCTTTACGTCAGTCTCGATGAATTCAAGGTTTTGCCAGCCATCCCTCGGACTGGTTTCTCTTACGATTACTTTTTTTGGTAACATATTTGCCTCCCCTATACTAAATATTTCCTATAATAATATACAAGCAATTTCCATGCCAAAATCCCAACTTTAACACCTTACCACCTTAACACTTAAGCACCTTGGATATTTGAATTGAAAAAGGTGACCTGTGCGTCATGGCTCAGGTCACCTTATCAAATATGTTTAAGTCTCTTTAAGATTTTCCGGCCGAATTTATGTTTAGAACAGGGATGTCAGTGGTGCTGATATGAAGTAGAACACCACCGGGAAGAGAACTACTCCGATGAGTTTTACGAAGAATCCGCCCTTTACCATATCCTTAATGTCTATGTAGCCTGTACCGAAAGCCAGGGCATTCGTCGGGGTTCCTGATGGGAACATGAATGCAAGGCTTGCAGATAGGGTTACTGTCATCATAAGTAGCATAGGATTGATTCCAAGCTGCACTGCTATACCATAGATTGGTGGAAGGAATGCACTTGCAACAACGAAGTTGGATGCAAATTCAGTTATGAAAGCGACTATAACCGCTACTGCTATTACAACTCCAATCTCCGGAAGGTTTGCAAGGAAGCCCATGTAGGATGCAAGCCATTTTGCGATACCAGCCTTGGAGAACACATCTCCGAGTACCAGCGCACCACCAAGCAGCAGGTATGTTGACCAGGATATCTCCCTGATTGCTGTCTTGGAGTCCATAAGGAACTTGCCTTCCTTGAAGTCAACCGGTATTAAGAACAATGCAACTCCGATAAGTACTGCATAGTTCTCGTCCGCAAGCATTGGGAACACCTTTTTGAGCTGAGTCATCAATACGAATCCCGATATTGCTACTACAACGTATGCCGCTGTAAGTTTTTCTGCTTTCGACATGGATCCGAGTGCCTTCAGCTCCCTGTGGATCGTATCGGTATCCTCGATCTTGGCATCCTTGACCTTGAATACAAAGTTAAGGATGATGACACTTAGAGGAAGAAAAAGTATTACGAAGGGAAGTCCCACCTTCATCCATTCAACGAATGTTATGTCAATGCTTGCAAGATCCTTCATCAGGGCGGAGCCAGCGATGTTTGTTCCTGATCCGATCATTGTACCCATTCCACCGATAGACGCCGCAAAAGCTATAGCAAGTATCAAAGCCTTGGAGAAACCGCTCTCGTGGTCAAATCCCAGCTGCTTAAGAAGAGCTATACCTATTGGAAGCATCATTGCGGTAGCTGTCACGTTTGACATGAACATTGAAATGAAGCCAGTAGCAAGGGCAAATCCCATGATTATCCTTGTAGGCTTGCTTCCGACCTTTGCCACGATATTAAGGGCAATCCTCTTGTGAAGTCCCCACTTCTCAATTACTGCCGCAAGAAGGAATACACCGATACTCATAAGGACAACTGGTGAAGCATAGTTAGCGAAAACATTTACTCCCTGTTCAGTGGTCTTTAATCCAGCAAGTCCGATAAGCGGCGAGACCGTATATGGAAGCAGTGCTGCTACCCATATTGGAACTGGCTCAGTTATCCACCATATAACGATAAGTGCGGTCAATGCCAGCGCTTTCTGGCCTACGGCATCGAGTCCTGATATTCCAGGAAGCATTAAAATGATTGCGGCTGCTGCCAATCCCAGGAACAGTCCGGCTATCTTTACCGTCGAATATCCCTGTTTCTTTTTGTTTTCCATACTTTACCCCCGTAATTTTTGTGTTGCGCGCACAGATAGTAAAGCAATAATCATGCCAACACCACAAAAATTTAAACTTCCTTCAATTACAACGTTTATATGTGCAAATCCTGACTCAATATGTGCAGTTTTTGTTAATTTTAGTTAACACTTAGCAACATTTCCTGTTAAATCAGTGACAATCTACTCTAATTCAGTACATTATTTATCTAAAACATTTTCACTGATAATCTTCGTAGGTTGTCATTTTGTAAACCTGTGTAAACGTAAACGAACAAAAACAAATTGTTCAACTATCCACTCTCGATACTAAAAGGGCAGTGCTGGCACTATTTCAGTTTACCTTGGAATCTGATTAAAAAAAGTGACTCCAGAACCGCTCCGATGTCTGAGATATCCATTATACCTCAATTGGAGCCGTCCGGGAGTCACAGGGATTGTTGTATGCCTGTCTTTACTTGTTCTTTAGGTAGTTAAGGGCTCCGCCTTCCTTCAGTACATTAAGGTCATATGCCGAAACTTCAAGGGCGGTCTTGAATTCAAGGTTCTTTGCCGGGACCTTGACGGTCACCTCTCCTGAATCTGCCTGGAGTATCACATTCTCTATGACGAATGTATCGTTCATGTCTATCTTGTCGTAGTCTTCCTTATTCTTGAAGACAAGAGGAAGTATTCCGTAGTTTATGAGGTTCTCCTTGTGTATCCTTGCAAATGACTTGGCAAAGACCACTTCTGTACCAAAGTACATTGGAAGCATGGCCGCATGCTCACGGCTTGAACCCTGACCATAGTTCTCTCCGCCTATGATAACAGAATTCTTCAGTTTCTTTATCCTCTCGACGAAAGTCTCATCTGTATAACAGAATGTGAATTCTGCAAACTTAGGGATGTTTGCGATAAACTTCAGTATGTTTGATCCCCCCGGGATTATATCGTCGGTCGTGACATTGTCTCCGAGCTTTATAACCGAGACTGCCTCAATCCTGTCACGGAGGGCTCCCCTCATTGGAAGGTCGCTTATGTTCTCACCCTTTATGACCTTTACAGACTTAGGATCCTTTACGTCTTCAGGCTTTATGAATGAGCTGTCGTCTATCTTGTAGGTTTCTGGTTCACTGCAGTTTCCAAGTACGCTTGCATCCATAAGGTCCCGTAGATCGGTTATATGGCCTGTTATCGCAGTTGCTGCAGCTGTCTCCGGGCTTGCAAGGTAAACGGAGGCACTCTGGCTTCCGCTCCTTCCTGGGAAGTTTCTGTTTGATGTCCTTACTGCTATTCCGTTTGCGCATGGGACTTGACCAATTCCTATGCAAGGGCCACAGGCACATTCAAGGATTCTTGCACCTGACTCAACAAGGTCAGCAAGTATTCCATCCTTTATGAGATGCTCAAGGACCTGCTTTGATCCCGGAGCTATTGTAAGGTCTATGTCCTTGTGGACCTTATGTCCCTTGAGTATCTTCGACGCCTTGAGTATATCCGAGTAGGATGCGTTCGTGCAGCTTCCTATGAATACCGAGTTAGGTGTAACGTGCTCGACTTCCTTTGCCTTTACCACAAGGTCAGGCATATGAGGCTTCGCAACAAGAGGCTCAAGCTCGCTGAGGTTGATGTCTATTGTCCTATCATATATCGCGTCCTCATCAGGAAGAAGCTCTATCCAGCTGTCCTCCCTCTCTTGGGCCTTCATGTACTGGTACGTTACTTCATCACTCGGGAATATTCCCGTGGTGGCTCCGAGCTCTATGCTCATGTTTGCAAGCGTTGCCCTTTCAGGCACTGACAGGGTCTTGACCCCGTCTCCGGTGTACTCGATTATCGCTCCAATCCCACCCTTTACAGTAAGTATCCTGAGCGCTTCCAGCGCTATGTCCTTGGCAGCCACTCCGGGATTAAGTCTTCCTTTGAGCCTTATGTTGATTACCTTAGGTGTTGTCATCCTGAAGCCCTCACCGAGCATTCCCTTGGCAACCGTCAGTCCGCCGCTGCCTATTGAAAGCATCCCCAGGGCTCCTGAGGTAGGTGTATGGCTGTCTGCTCCAAGCATTATCTTGCCAGGCTTTGCGAATCGCTGGCAGTGAAGGAAATGGCAGATGCCGTTTCCTGGCTTTGAGAAGTATAATCCATATCTTTCCGCTGCGGTCTTAAGGTATAGGTGGTCATCCGCATTTTCTGAAGATACCGCTAAAGTATTGTGGTCGCAGTAGAATACTGACACTTCAGTGCTGAGCTTTTCCGGCTGTACGCTTTCAAGGACCTGTGCTGCCATTATCCCTGTAAGGTCATGTCCAAGTGTCTGGTCTACACTTACAAGAACCTGTTCACCAGGATTCAGGTTCCCTTCAAGCAGATGACTTGTTAGAATCTTGTTTGTAATGCTTAATCCCATTTTCTACTCCTTACCTCGTGATCCTTTCTACAGTAAGAGCGCCCATCTCGGCAGTTGTTACCTTGGTGTTTCCTTCCATGAAGATATCCCCTGTGCGGTATCCATCATGAAGGACCTTGTTTATAGCTCTGTCAATTGCAGCAGCCTCTTCATCAAGACCGAGTCCGATCCTTAAGAGCATCTCGACTGCAGCGAATGAAGCCAGCGGATTTGCTATTCCCATACCTGCTATGTCTGGTGCTGTTCCATGGATCGGCTCATACAGTCCGAAGCCCTTTTCATTTATGGCAGCTGATGGCAGCATTCCAACTGATCCTGTTGTAACGCCTGCTTCATCAGAGAGTATGTCTCCGAAAATGCTTGTAGTGAGGATGACGTCAAATCTGCTTGGGTTGCAAGCAATCTCCATTGCTGCCTTGTCAACCAGCATATTCTCAAGCCTTACCTCAGGATAGTCCTTTGCAACTTCTGCCACAGTGTCTCTCCAGAGCTTTCCGCTGAACAGGGCGTTTGACTTGTCAACGCTTGTTACGAGCTTCTTTCTTCCCATTGCTATCTCGAAGGCCTTCCTGGCTACCCTTTCGACCTCGAACTTGCTGTAGCACTCAACGTCATATGCCTCTTCACCGTATTTTCCGACTCTGTTTCCCTTCTCGCTGAAATATATTCCACCTGTAAGGTCCCTTATAAGCATTATGTCTACACCCTTCTCTATGACCCTGTTCTTTAGGGGTGACTTTTCCTTCAGGTCCTCGTATATCTTGGAAGGTCTGAGATTTGCGAATAGATTGAATTCCTTCCTGAGCCTTCCAAGTCCTCTTTCAGGCCTGAGCTCGAATGGAAGGCTGTCCCACTTTGGTCCGCCTGCCGCTCCGAAAAGTATTGCATCGCTGTTCCTGCATATATCGATTGTTTCATCCTGTATTGGCACTCCATAAGCATCAACGCAGCATCCGCCGACCAGCCTGTACTCATACTGGAATGTGTGCCCGTAGAGCTCCCCTATCTTGTCAAGAGCCTTTACAGCCTCGTTGATTACATCTACACCTATTCCGTCACCTGGTATTACCGCTATCTTGTAGTTCATTCTTTTCTCCCCATCCTTTTATTTGTATTGTGGTTTATACTGAACACATTAATTGCCTATATTAATTCTCTCGGGTCTGCGATATATCCTGCCAAAGCGCTCGCTGCAGCCACCGCTGGAGACGAAAGGTATATGAGGGATTTCTTGGTACCCATCCTTCCTATGAAGTTCCTGTTGTTGGTTCCAAGCACAACCTCACCGTCGCTCATGAGTCCGTAGGGCTGTCCGCAGCATAGTCCGCAGCATGGATGGGAAACCATTGCTCCCGCATCTATGAAGGTCTTGATATATCCCAGCCTCATTGCTTCCCTGTATACATGAAGCGTCGCTGGTATTATAACCAGCTTCATGAACCTGGCGATTTTCTTGCCCTGAAGGATGTCTGCCGCCACCTTCATGTCTTCAATGCTTCCGTTGGTGCATGAGCCAATGTAGACTTCATTAAGCTTCGTTCCGGCAACCTCGTCTATAGGATGCACGTTGTCGACTCCCTGCGGGCAGGCAAGCTGCGGAACCAGGTCTTCTGCCTTGTATTCAAGTACCTTAAGATATTTTGCATTATCATCTATCTTTATCCATTCGATATCTTTAAGGTCCATTCCGAAATATTCTGCTGTCTTCTCATCAGCTTCAAACAGTGCTGTCTTGACACCTGCTTCAAGTGCCATGTTAGCTATCGTGAACCTTGCCTGCATGCTCAGGTCCTTGCAGGTGCTTCCCGTGAATTCCATGGACATGCCAGTACCGCCATCAGACTTTATATCTCCAAGGATCTTAAGTATGATGTCCTTGGCATATACACCTTCCGGGAGCTTTCCTTCAACCACTACCTTGATCGCATGCGGAACCTTGAGCCAAAGCTCGCCGCTTCCTAAAGTAGCCGCCATCTCAGTGAACCCTATTCCTGTGCAGAAGCAGCCGCCACCGCCGTATGTCGGCGTATGGCTGTCTGTTGCGACCACGAGAGTTCCAGGAAGCGCGTAGCCCTTCTCATGCATCAGGCTGTGGGAAATGCCTTCCCCTATGTGTATCTTCTTTATTCCGAACCTTTCATGAAGCTCAATGCCTGCACGGTAATGTCTCGGGTCCCCTGTCGCCTGGTTTGTGGGCATCAGGTGGTCCAGTACCACTACGGCCTTGTCAGGATTCGCAAGCTCCTTGAACTTCATTTTGTCGAGCTGCTGTATCACGAAAGGTGTGTAGATGTCATGTATCATGCACATGTCAGGCTTTCCGGTAACAAGCTGCCTCGGCTCCAGGTCTGATAAACCTGTATTCCTCATGAGGATCTTCTCAGCCATGGTATGTCCCTTGGTCTTGAAGAATTCCTTTTCTTCGTTCATTCTTTTGTATCTTTCAACCAGGCCGCCGTCTTTTATGATTGCACTGACGTTGTCCGGAAAGCTCGGGAATGAGAAGGTTTTGCCGTTTACAGTAATGCTCTTGTTCACCTCAATAGTGATGATGTCCCCTTCTTCGCAGTTATCAGGCACATCAGGACTCTCTATCAGCATCATGCCGTTGTTTATTCCGTTCCTGTAGAATATCCTGGCGAAAGACTTTGCTATTATGACCTTTACTCCAAGTGCCGCTATGCATGCCGGTGCCTGTTCCCTTGATGAGCCGCAGCCGAAGTTCTTTCCTGCTACGAATATATCCCCTGGAGTTACGCTTGATGCCAGCTCCGGCCTCAAAGTCTCCATGCAGTGCCTGCTCATGGCCTTTGCAGTTGGCAGTACTCCATACCTGCCAGGTATTATCGTATCTGTATCCACATCATCCGGAAGCTTCCATACTTTGCCTGTTAATAAATTCTCCATTTGTCTCCCCTTATTCCCCGATAATTCCTGATATGGCAGTTCTTGCTACGGTCTCAACCGATGCGAGATAGATCTTTGAATCCTCTGTTCCAGCACAACCTGTGAAGTTATATGACCCTGTGGATATGAGGCTTTCTCCGTCTCCTACCACTCCTATTGAGGTGGTCTTGCATGTTGCGCACCCTGGATTCGTGAATTGTGCTCCAAAGTCGAAGAATATGTCGATGAGTCCTTCATCCATAGCCTTAAGGTATATCTCATTGCTCACACAGCCAATCAGGAGCCTGAAGCCAAGCTTTACCCTCTTGCCCTTGAGTATTTCCGCTGCCCTGCGCAGATACTCTATATGACCTCCTGTGCATGCACCGATAAAGCCCGCTGACATCTTTGTTCCCTTCAGCTCATCAACTGTCTTCACTATCTTCAGGTCACCCGGAAGAGTAACCACTGCCTTAGCATTGCTAAGATCATAGGAAACGTTCTTCTCGTACCCTTCAGCCTTCTCTTCCTTCATCAGTACAGACTCTGCGCCTGTCCTGCTCATAAGGCTGCAGATTACAAATCTGTCAGTCCTGTCAAGCGACTTCACTGCATCTCCGGTTATCTCTACTATCTGGCCCTTGAAGGCTTCCTCACCGGTCTCAGCAATCAGTCCCAGCATGAAGTCCCTTGCGGACACTCCATCAGGAAGCTTCCCTGAGAGTTCCACACTTGTCACTTCCGGCATTCTGTATCCGATCTCCCCGTTCATGAGAAGCTCAGCCATCTCTTCCACTGAAAGCCTGATTCCAAGCGCACCTTTCACTCCGAAGGTCCCATGATGGTTTCCGCAGACTGCAGCAAGGCTTCCTTCATTAGCCTGGTCAAGCATGAGCTCATAGGTAGTACCTGCTGACTGGATAAATTTAGTATCATTATCCCTTGCGAAATCTATAAGCTTCTTCTGGATGAATGCGCTTTCGAAGCTTCCTGCCGGTATGTCATGGTCAAGTATGACAGTCACAGTCTCCTTGTTCTTAACTCCCTTTTCCCGATCCAGGAGGTCAACAGCCCTGTGGCCTACCCCGTCATTGATAATGCAGTTGTCAAATTTGAGCTTCACAATCTGTCCGGCACTGATGTCTTCAACACCTGATGCCCTGGCAAGTATTCCCCGTGACCATGTCATCTTCATCATTCTCCTCTTGATTATTTAAAACGTTCTAAGGAAATGTTATCATAAATTAAATATTTGTCAATGCTTTTATTAAAACGTTTTAAGCTTGACATAAAAATGAATATTTCCTATGCTTGTAATAGAAACATTGAAGGATGGATTGCTATGCCTACAATTAAAGATGTCGCCGCACTTGCAGGAGTTTCCATATCTACCGTGTCCATAGTAATTAACGGACAAGCGGAGGAAAGGAAGGTCGCAAAAGAGACTGCCCTTAAGGTTTTAGAGGCAGTCAAGTCACTTGATTATAAACCAAATATGGTTGCAAGAAGGTTGAGAAGCTCCGAGGAAGGAAAGCCGGTAGTCGCTTTATACTGGCCTCTGGACTACAGGGCTTCGTTCCTCGCGAGGATAATGCTTGGACTCCAGAGCGAGATAAGGAGAAGGAACCTGAGCCTTGACCTGGTAGTCTGCACCTACGAAAATGACTATCTGTACAAGGAAACAGGTCTAACCAACAAGAACAGGTACAGCGTAGCCATCGTTGGTGCCGCTTCAGAAAAGGATATGAAGTATCTCGCGAGTCAGAAGACCAGGGTTCCTATAATCCTCTTCAACAGATACCTTGATGGCTTCAATTCGGTAAGGAGCAATGATGAAGCTTCCGCATATGAGGCAGCTTCAATCTTCCACAGGAAAGGTCACAGTAGAATCGCAGTCATAACCACGGAGAGCTCACCGATAGCGACAAGCTTCCGTACACGCTGCTTTCTGAAAGCCTGCAGCGAACTGGGCATTGAGGTCGATCCAGCCTGTATCCTTAAAACGGATCATTCCTACAAGGGTGGGGCAAATGCAGCCAAAGAGCTTATAGCCAGCGGGAGACTGCCGCATGCTTTGTTCTGTGATTCAGATGTGCTTGCAATCGGAGCTTCCTCCATATTCAACAAAGAAGGCATAAAAATCCCAACTACACTTGAGATGATCTCATTCGGACTCATGGGGGAAGATACGACAGAATTCTCCACCCCTTCAATTACTGTGGTCTCCCTTCCTTCTGAGGAGATGGCAGCCGAATGCATAGGCATAGCAGACAGTATCCTGAATGACTCTATTAAAGAGCCTGTCCACAAGACCGTTGAGCCTAGGATACTCTTCAGGGATTCTTGCAGGATATAGCCTCAATTATCCATGCCGTCCATAGGTGAGAGATTCCTCAAAATGGTATTTCAGGAAATTTTCCGCATGAATGGTTGTAAACTGATATATATGATTAAATTGAAGATGACCCCTGCAATTTTGCTGGAGTCATCTTCTTGTTTTGAAAAAATATAGAACCAATTGTGTTTATATTTCTTGAAAAAAATTCCGGACCGAATGAACCTTTTTGGTTTTCGATACGTATATGTAAGTGAAGGGAGGTTAAGAGGATGATCGATCATTATATTGAGAAGCACGGCAGACGACTCTATGGCTTATGCCGGACCCTCTGCACCAACCCTTCCGATGCTGATGACCTCTATCAGGAGACATGGCTCAAGGCATGCTCTAAGATTGACCAGTATGATAAGGTGAATGGATTTGAACCCTGGATCACCCGCATCTGCGTCAATACCTACAGGGACCAGCTGAGAAAGAACGCCCGCAGCCTGATCTTCGATGGCTTCAAATCACAGGAGTCCAAGGATGCGGTGATGGAAAATGTATCAGCAATTGAAAATCAGGACTACAGCGATATCCACGGGGCAGTTCGAAGACTTCCTGAAAAGCTGAGAACAACAGTCATCCTGTATTACTTTAGGGACCTTAATATTGGTGAAGCCGCAAAAGCCCTACAGATACCGTCAGGAACTGTAAAATCAAGGCTAAGCAAGGCAAAGAAACTGCTTAAGGAGATGATGGGTGATGAAGTTGAAATATGACTTTGAAGGCTTTGAGCCGCCAAGGCTCACAGAAAAAAAGCTGGTTGAAATTGTCAATGCGCGCCAGCTTGCGAAGCGTACGCTTATACTTTCGATTGCATCGCTTCTCACTGACATCTGCCTCGCGCTGCTTGCATTCTCATTGG
>DIXH01000095.1:4912-24066 GCA_002428605.1 Clostridiaceae bacterium UBA6085 | reverse complement strand
GACTTCAGTCGAGGGTTAGTTGACCCAAGGATCCCACTCTTCCTTATGCTTTCCACTGCTTCATCGATCACACCTACAGGTAGTACCAGTGCAAACCTTACGTATCCTTCACCCAGAGTGCCAAAGGCATTGCCAGGTGTACATATTACGCCAGTCCTCTCCATGAGCTCCGTGCAGAACTCTGTTGAGCTTTTGAATTTCTCAGGGATACCTGCCCACACGAACATGGAGCCACTGCTCCTTGGAACGCTCCAGCCAAGGCTTGTGAGCCCGTCGCACAGGGCATCCCTTCTTTTCTGATATTCAAGGCAGTTTTTTCTGACGCTTTCCTGGGGACCGGTCAGTGCTGCTATCGCAGCGTACTGGATCGGCTTGAATATTCCATAGTCGATCTGAGACCTCAGCATTTTGAAGTTCCTTATGATCTCACTGTTTCCAAGGACAAAGGATATCCTTGCTCCTGTCATGTTGTAGGATTTGGAAAGTGAATAGAATTCAACTCCGACCTCTTTTGCTCCATCAACTGACAGGAAGGACCCGCCTGTCTCACCGTCATAGACTATGTCTGAATAGGCATTGTCGTGGATTATGATTATGTTGTTCCTCTTTGCAAAGGCAACAAGCTTTTCATAGAATTCCATTGGTGCCGTTGCACATACTGGATTCATCGGATATGAGACCAGCATGAATTTTGCCCTTGCCAGCGTTTCTTCAGGGATAGAATCAAGGTCTGGCAGATACCTGTTTTCAGGCAATAGAGGATAAAATGCCAGTTCAGCACCTGAAAGGTAAGGTCCTATCTCGAATATCGGATATCCAGGATTCGGAACAAGCACCACATCACCCCTGTTGCACAGGGAAAACCCTATATGCGTAAGGCCTTCCTGCGATCCGTACAGCGACATTATCTCGTCAGTCCCGATGTCTGCCCCGAACCTTCCCTTGTAGAATCCTGCCACTGCCTCAAGGAGAGAAGGCATATCTCCCAGCGAATATTTCCAGTTTTCAGGGTCCTTCGCAGCTTCTATGAGCGCATCGACTATATGCCTGTCAGGCTCAAAGTCAGGAGTCCCGACGGACAGGTTGTAAACCGTCCTGCCTTCCCTGAGCATTTCAGCCTTTTTGTCATTAAGCACATTGAAGATCCCAGTCTGGAAGTATTTCAGGTTGTCCGAGAATTTCAAATCCATGTCATTACCTCACTTTAATCAGCATATTATTTTCTTAACCACTTAATTATAACCCAAAGTCACCTCCGGTACATGTCCGGGCACTATTTAAGGCATGGCATTAGGCCGGCACATGCACTAAGCCATATCGTAACTGCAGCTTAAGCGGTATAATCTAATCGGGAAGAATAACAGAGGATGTGAGGACTATGTCAAAGTCAACAAAAACAGCAATCCTCATTTTATTGTGCTTTGCAGCTGTTTCAGGTTTATCAGGATGTGCTTCAAGGAATGACGAAGGCTTCGCCATATATCTCACGAAGGATGACATCCCTCCCCGCAGTATGGAAGACCTGAGCCATGTGGAGAAGTCATCCGAGCCTGTCCTTACAGAACAGGACATCGTCTCGTATGATGCCGGGGACCATACCATTCTTGTTGAACCTGCAGCAATGGTTAAGCTTAAGGATCTAGAGCTGTCTACAAGTGGCAAGACATTTCTTGTGTGTGCAGACGGAATCCCAATTTACTGGGGTGCATTCTGGACTCCCTTGTCATCAATGTCTTTTGAAGGAGTAGTCATACTGATTCCTGGCTTTGCAGGTGAAAATTCTTTAGAGATTAGCCTCGGTTATCCTGGTGAATCGTTCTACACCGGATCTGACCCGAGGAATGACGAAAGGGTCCTTGATGCACTCGAAAAGGCCGGCAAGCTCAAATATAGACCGTAATGCAGCGGATTCTGATTCAAAAGGCCATGTGAAGATCTAGTCTTCTCATGGCCTTTTGCTTCACTTATGACAGGTATGGACTTCTGTTTTTTCCTTCTTGTGTCTGTCACTTTCTGGAACTCGAGTATTCCTTATAGTCCCTTATCAGCTGCTCGACTCTTCCTTTGATTTCATCCCTTACCCTTCTTGTTTCCTGAAGCTTCTCCTCTTCAGTCCCCTTGAAATCAGCAGGATCTTCGATATTCCAGTTCAAAGTGTGAAGGGCCGAAGGGAATATCGGACATCTCTGACCGTTCATCTCGTCGCATACCTTGACGACTATAGTGAAGGCTTTCCCCTTCCTGTAGAAGTCAAATACCGAATCTGTCATGTTATTGCTTATGTCGATCCCGATCTCATCCATGACCCTTACAACCATGGGGTTAAGGACTCCTTCCTCTAGACCTGCGCTTTCAGCCTCAAAATACTCACCGCCAAGCCTGTTCAGAAACGCTTCAGCCATCTGGCTTCTAGCGGAGTTGTGGACACATACGAACAATACCTTTAGCATAACCTGATCACCTCAAAAATATGGTACTCAGATTGTATTTCAAATACCTTGCTACCGTTACCCTGAATAGGTTAAATCCATATTAAGTATGTGTTACGCATAGCAGCCTCAATTTATGGCTTGCTTTCCTCCAGGGTCAGTGTGGATACTTTTTCCTCTGAGCTTCTCATTACCTTGATCTCAATGCTGTCGCCAACCTCATAACCATCAATTACTGACATTATCTCAGCTGCTGTTGAAACTTCGGTGCCTTCGACCGATACAACAAGGTCACCGCTCCTTAGTCCGGCAGTTTCGGCATTGCTGCCGCCCGTAACCTTAAGTATGTATACTCCTGTCTGTGACACCCTGTACATCATGGCTTCCTGGTTCGACGCAATATCCAGGAATGTCATCCCAAGCTCTATCCTTCCCCTGACATATCCGTTCTGCATAAGCTCAAGCATCACAGACTTGACATCATTGATCGGAATCGCAAATCCAAGTCCCTCCACATCAGTTCCCGATGACTTCGCGACGACTATGCCAATTAGGTTCCCCGATCCGTCGAAGAGGCCTCCTCCTGAATTGCCCGGATTTATTGCCGCATTTGTCTGAAGCAGGCTCATAGTCTGGTCGTCCAGAGTTATATCCCTGTCCAGGGCGCTTATTATCCCGTCTGTAACCGTGCCGCCAAGCTGTCCGAGGGGATTGCCTATTGCCACCACCTGGTTACCTACAACCAGTGTCGACGAGTCGCCCAAGGCTGCAGGTGAAAGTCCTGAGGCTTCAATCTTTATTATCGCGACATCCGTCTGCTCGTCGGTCCCGATGAGCGCTGCTATGTACTCATCTCCTGTAACAAGCCTTACTGTTATCTTCTCTGCTCCTTCTATGACATGGTTGTTGGTCACTATGTAGCCGTCCTCGGTTATTATGACTCCACTACCCGCTCCTTCAGATACGTACTGAGGCGTCCTTTGGCCTGTGACGATGACCTCGGTGGTTATCTCTACAACAGAAGGGGCTGCCATCTCAGCTATTTCAGGTATGCTAAGGCTTTCAGAAAGGCTCCCGGTCAGGAATACCGCTTCGACGGACGCTGATTCAGGCGATAAAGCAGTGCTATCATCATTCACACCATTTATAAGGGAACTGACTGAGACAACAATGCAAATCGAAGCAACTGCAATTATCCTTCCCCACTTCATTTTCCTCTTTGCATTTGGAGGCTCTGCAGAACCCCAACCGGCCTGACTTCCATAACTGCTTCCTTCCCTGATATCATCTCTTTCTTCATCATTCTCGAACATACTGATCTCTCCTTTGCTGCATGTTATTTTGAGGATCATGGCTTCACCATGTCTTTCCTTAACTTGATTCTACTGCGGCAAAGGATTTAATTCCCCGAACGGAAGGCTCACAATTGAAGCAGGAAGAACGCAAAAATCCGTATATTTTGACTAACTTCAATTCTGAAACCTGCTGTATCTCAGTATTCAGGAATGACAAATCCCCCGGAATATCTTCCGAGGGACCATATTAGAATGCCTTTCTGTTGTATTGCTTCCTCTGCTGCTTGGAATCTGCACCCCTCATGCCTTTAGGCTGCTGGTTCTGCCTGGAGGAATCAGGTCGCCTTGCTCCTGAATTCTGATTGCCATATGCCCTTTGAGCTGTCTGCACTGAAACAACTTCTGCCGGCACCTCCACCAATGGGAACGGATGGTCCGAAACCACTGGAATGTTCTTTGAGATCAGCTTCTGGATGTCCTTGAGGAGCGGCTTCTCTTCCTGGTCGCAGAACGAGATAGCTGTTCCTCCAAGTCCTGCCCTTCCGGTCCTTCCTATCCTATGCACATAGGTTTCAGGCACTTCAGGCAGGTCATAGATTATTACATGGGAGAGCTCATCAACATCTATTCCTCTTGCGGCGATATCAGTTGCTACGAGGATCCTCGTCTTTCTCTCCTTGAAGTTGCTTAAGGCAAGCTGCCTTGCACCCTGCGACTTGTTTCCATGGATTGCCTGCGCCTGGAAGCCGCTCTTGTCGAGCTGCTTCACTATCTTGTCGGCTCCATGCTTGGTCCTCGAAAATACAAGGGCAGTATCTATGTCCTTGTCCTTAAGGAGCTTTTCAAGCAGCTTTATCTTGTTGGCCTTGTTCACGAAATAAACTGACTGGTCTATGGTGTCTACAGTTGATGCAACCGGCGCCACGCTGATCCTTACCGGGTCCTTCAGGATCGAATCAGCAAGCTTCGAGATCTCATCTGGCATGGTGGCTGAAAAGAACATGGTCTGCCTTACCTTGGGAAGGAAACCGATGATTCTCCTCACATCATGTATCATACCCATATCCAGCATCATATCAGCCTCATCAAGGACGAAGTATTTGACCTTGTCAAGGTGTACGAATTTCTGCCCTATGAGGTCCAGGAGCCTTCCGGGTGTCGCCACCAGTATATCAGCTCCCCTTGACAGCTCATCGGTCTGTGGATTCTGTGACACTCCACCGAAAAGGACCATGGTCTTCAGGTTGAGGTGCCTTCCGTACGATGTGAAGCTGTCCTTTATCTGTATGGCAAGCTCCCTGGTAGGTGCAAGTATGAGAGCCTTGATCTCTTTCCTGCCCTTCTTCTGTTCGCCTGCAAGTCCCTGCAGTATGGGAATTGAAAATGCGGCTGTCTTTCCGGTACCTGTCTGTGCAGTGCCCAAAAGGTCCTTCCCTTTAAGCAGCGCCGGTATCGACTGTGCCTGTATGTCTGTGGCTTCGAGATAGCCTTCTTCCTTTAGTGACTTCTGTATTTGCTTTATGATATCAAGATTTTCAAATAACAATAATTTCTCCTTTTGCAGTATGCGTAGTAACTCTATGATCTTCTGCTTAAAATAAAATGATCCGGTTTCAAAGGACCTTGTCTTAAAGCGAACCCTCTGCCAATGCAAGAGACCCCGCTGGAATCAAAGAATGATCCTGTTACGCCGGAATGGATGACCATTGTTATTCATTACAAAAGCGTCAAACCGCTGATTTTTTGCGGCATTCCAATTATACTCTCAATTTCATGCAATGTAAAATTATTAATTTCTTAGCATCATTTCCCTTCAGAGACCCATCTGATTCCTTTCGCGATACGCTCAGGTATCTCAAAGAAATGATTACCCTCGTTCATCTCGTAACGGACCTCTTGCCCCTTCCCTTCAAGAAGCTCACATGTCTTCCTTGTCCAATCCCCGACCCTTGCCATCCTGGGATTCCTTGAGCGCTCCTCCTTGTCCCCAAGGGAGACATAAAACCTGGTGGCCTTGCTGTATGGACTGAAGCTTTCGACAAAGTCAATCCACCCGTCATACCAGAGGGATCCGGACATGGAAGCTGCTGAGATGAATTCCTTTGAAGCCATTGCAGAGTAAAGTGCGAACAGGCCGCCCAGCGAATAACCGGCTATGGCCCTTTCATGGTCAGGACCAGTTAAACCTTTTTCAGCCTCCGGCATTACCTTACCTTCAAGAAGCTTTAGAAAGTCATCTGCCTTGCCCGAAAAGTCAGGCTGCCCCTTGAAGGCTGCAGGAGCCTCCCATGGGGTAAGGTCCTTCTCCCAGTCTATCCCTTCAATGGAAACAAGCACAATATCCAGGTCTTCCACAAGAGGAAGAAGCTTTTCAGTCTCTTCCCCTATGAGGTAGATTATTTTGGAGCTTTGTGACTTACTGAAATCATTGACAGAGACCCTGTAGCCATCAATATTGAATATCCTGTCCTCCATCTCTAGCCTACCCTAAACAGCTTCCCTAGAAGCTTCCTTTTTGTCACTATGGCACCCTTGGGGCAGAGCTCCTGGCAGCAGAAGCACCTGATGCACTTGCTGTAGTCCCATTTCGGCACCTTCTTTCCATTTCTTTCGACAAAGGATATGACATCAGGTCTCCTTGGGCATACCTCATCGCACATCCTGCAGCTTATGCATTTGTCTTCGATTACCACAGGGTCTGGAGCTGTGAGTGCTCCAATGAGGTTGTTGAGCTTCGGACTCAGGAAATTCACCGCGCCGGCACTTCGGGACAGCTTGAAGTCATTGCATTTGAGGGAGTCAATGGTCTCTCCCAGGACATCAATATCTTCAGGCATTACCCTGCCCCAGCCTGTCTCATGGATTGCCTTCAGGAACGGTACGTTAAGGACCTTGTCATATCCAACCAGCCTTACCGCGACAGAATCGACTGCCGCAAGGTCCTCTCCCATTATTATGGAGTCAAGCCTTCTCGGTGTCCCATTCCTAGGTCCGTTGCCTTCCATGGCTATTATTCCGTCAAGTATGGCAAAGCTTGTTCCTACCAAAGAATTGAGGTCCAATAGCATCCTTGAGAAATTCATCGGGTCTGGCTGCTTGGTATGCCAGATGGCCTTCTGCCCTCCATAGAGACAACCGAACTGGTTCTTTACAGCTCCGGTATAATACATCATGGCATGGGTCTTGAGCTTTGGAAGCGAAATGACCACGTCAGCCTCATATGGGGCTCTTGCAACATCCCAGTACCTGAACATGATGGGGTCATCAAGTTCCACGTGGACTTCATCGCTAAAATCAGCGAATTTTACTCCATACCTGTCAGCGACCTCTATCAGGCCACCCTTTTCAGCCGCTTTCCTGGCATCCGAGGAGCCAGGCGAATCTCCGAAGGAGATGTCATCCGAGTACTCCGATACGATCCTTATCACCGCCTCGAACATTGCATAGTGTGTGATCACCGGGGATCCCTTCTCAACCATGCTGAGAAGATTGGGCTTAAGAAGCACCCTGCTTCCCTCTGGTATCAGCTTTCTGAGATAAGCATCCCCTCCAAGCTTCCCGAAGCCTTCCCTCAGCTTCCTTTCAAGTGAATCAACATCATAGCTGTCATGTCTCAAGAGACAAACCTTTTCCATAAAACAACCCCTCAATACTCTTCTTGAAGTCCTGTACGGAAGTAAAATTAACTCCGCACCTTTTCCCCTAATTATATATCTCCGCTGTATATATAGCAAAGCATACGGAACCCACTACCCTCCATCCAGTAGGAATCATCGACGGATCGCAGGTGATGATGCTTCCAAAACCGCATTAGTATGATTGAACTTGATCTGGAACTTATTCTTCAATTTGCTTTCTGTTCATGATTAGATTGCCATTATTTGACAATCCCATTAAAAATTCTAATAAAATTTAATAATTGCATTATTTGCATTTAATTTTGATTATATTTCAGTTTTTATCGATTTTATTGTTAACATTTTTATTTTTTTGTTACAAAAGTAACTTAGTTAATAATGTGAAAAACTATTTTCAAACCTGTCAAATTATAGTATTATAATGTAAACGAAGGTCAATCTAACAATTGATATTATTTCTACAATAAATATCATTTTCAGCAATGAAATATTAAGGTTTGAAACCAGTTTGAATCAACTGACGGACATCGGTCCAACCAAAAATATAAAAAGCATGGAGGTAAATCATGAGAGCGTACGTTGAAAAGATAGAGGGAAAGAATGCATTGCTTAAAAGGGAAGACGGAATCAGGATCAAGGTAAGGAACAACAGCTATCGTTTAGGTGAAGAGCTTCCGGTTGAAAAATCCTCAAGCGGAGTATTCAGCTTCGCCGCTGCCACTACGGTTGCTGCAGTTTTTTTAGCAGGCCTGTTCCTCGCTGCTTACCTTACTCCATATTACTACATAAGCATCGATACGAATCCCAGCCTGATGGTCCACGCAAATATTTTTGAGCGCGTAGTAGGCATCGATCCAATGAATGAAGAGGCCGAGGAGCTGTTTGGCGGAAGAAGCTACAACAACATGAAGGTCGAGGATGCTGTAGTGGACGCCTTGTCCACGATCGGTGCAGCAGGATATTTCGAGGGAATGAGCGCAGATGTGTTCCTGGCGCCAGCAACAAGGAATGAGGCCAAGTCAAAGCTGCTTGCTGCAAAGCTCAAGGAAACTGTAGAACTTCAAATCAGAAGGCATGGCATAGACGCCAGCATAGAGGCTGATTCAGTAAGCTACTATCTTTTCAGGGACGCTGAACGGCTCGGAGTTTCTCCTGGCAAGCTCCATATCATACAGAACCTCCTGGGCCTGGATATAGCAGGAAACATAGAGCTGACAGTCAAGCAGCTGTTGGATAAGCTAGATCCAGAGCAGTGAACCTAAGCCGTGTGATACTTCAAATTCAAACTATTAAAGAAAGCAGCCGATTGGCTGCTTTCAGTTTTTAATTCTGTTATACCCGCCTGCTGGATCATCTATCCCTCATATGCTTTCTCAAGCGCGGCTATGTCAAACTTCTTCATCACAAGGAAAGCTTCAGTGACCCTTCTGATCTTCTCTTTGTCTTCAGTCTTCATCATCTCATCCATGGATGACGGTACTATCTGCCATGAAACACCGAACTTGTCCTTCAGCCACCCGCATTGCTCAGCTTCGGGCACGAAGGAAAGAGTGTCCCAATAATAATCTATCTCCTCCTGATTTTCACAGTTTACAATGAAGGATATCGCTTCGTTGAACTGGAATTCGTGGGCATAGCCGCTGTCCATGGCAGCAAAGGTCATTCCCTCCAGGGAAAATGAAGCATACATTACTGTTCCCGGCTTGTCGAACTCCAATCCCTCACCATACCTTGTAATGTCTCCTGGCTTTGAATCCCTGAATACTTCGGAGTAAAAGGTTATGGCTTCTTCAGCCCTTCCATACTGTTCTCCCACGAACATGAGTGTCGGTGTGATCTTCTGTCTTATCTCACCCTCCACCTGCATTATCTGCCATGAAAGCCCATATCTGTCTGCACACCACCCGTATCTTGCGCTGAAAGGATATGTGTCAAGCTCCATGAGTATGCTTCCGCCTTCAGAGAGTTTCTTCCAAAGGTCGTTAACCTCCTCTTCTGTGCTGCAGTCCACCCTTAATGATATTGAAGGGTTGAACTTGAAGTACGGTCCCGCCGACAAAAGCATGAAATCCTGTCCGGCAAGAGTTATTGTGACCGTTTCGGCAGTCCCGGACGGTGTGTCCTCCAGAACGGCTCCCCCGGTGATCTTCGAACCACCGAATATTGAAACATAGAAATCAGCTGCTTCTCTTGCTTCCCTGTCATACCATAGATGCGGTATTATCTTATTCATTTTATGCCTCCTATATTTACAGAAGCCCGGCATACCCTGCTGTCGTTCCATATGAATAATTGTATCATGTTAAATTTTGTCAATCCATTAAGAAAATGAAAACTTATTGGTACTCTTAAGCTCCACTTTAACATTTCATCACCGCTTAAATGCGACGAGGCTTATATTCATGCTAAAATGAAAGTGAGCAATAATTAGGCAGGTGGTGAAGTTATGCTGTTGATCACTATATCCAGACAGACGGGAAGCCTTGGGGATGAGATAGCGGAGGAAGTTTCAAGGGACCTTCTTCTGCCTGTTATCACAAGGCAGACTGCCATGAACGAATGGCTGCCGGAAATAGCAGGCAGGCACGAGCTGCATATGCTTTCAGAAAGCCCCGGTTTTTACCTGAATGCCTCCTCAGATGGAATGACCTATTCTGAATTCCTTGAGAACAAGCTCAGGACAGTAGTGAAGGATCAATCTGCAATAATCAGCGGAATGGGGTCTCAGATCATATTCGCATCTCATCCCGAAGCCATCCATATAAGGATCATGGCTTCACAGGAGGTTAGGATCGGCAGGGTTATGAAGACAAACAACCTGGACCGGAAAGACTCTGAACGACTTCTCGAAATCACAGACCGCAAGCACAAGAGATACGTAAGCATGATATATGAGAAGGATTGGGCTGACCCGCTACTCTATGACCTTACCCTGAACACAGACAAGCTGAGCATAAAGGACGCAGCAGAAGCTATTGCAAGCCTTGTCAGAAATAGACTGCTTGAGGCTGACAAGATAGCAGAGTCAAACGGCAGCGGAAATAAAAAAGCTGTAGTCTTCAAGCACCCCTCTGAAGAAGAATTCGCAAGGATCCTTGACATGTACTGCCTTGAATGGGAGTACGAGCCCCGGACCTTCCCGATAAAATGGGATGCTGAAGGAAATATCATCCTGGCATTCTCGCCTGATTTCTATCTTCCAAAATTCGATACCTATATTGAGCTAACTACAATGAACCAGAAATATGTCTCGGAAAAGAAGAAGAAGGTGGAGCAGCTCAGGAAGCTATATCCCGGAACAAACATAAACATAGTATACAAGAAGGACTTCCATACTCTCATAAAGAGATTCGGAATGCTTGGAGGTAAGGTACATGAGTAACGGATTGGGAAAAGTGCTGTTCACAGAAGATGAGATAGCAATAAGGATAGCTGATGTGGCCAGTGAGATCGACAGTGACTACAATGGCAAGGAGCTCATTGTCATAAGCATCCTCAAGGGCTCGATCTTCTTTCTCACAGATCTGACAAGACGACTTAAGACCCCATTGAAGCTGGATTTTCTAGCCATAGGCGTACCTAAGGGCGATACTGCCCAGACAAGGACAGTAAGCTTCATAAAGGACCTGGACATCGACATAGAGGGACGTCACGTTCTTCTCGTTGAGGATGTGGTCGGCACAGGCCTTACCCTGGGCTACATACGCCAGCACCTGGAGCTATGCAGGCCCGCAAGCCTCAGGATATGCACGCTCCTTGACAATTCATCTGAACGGCTCCTTAACATACCGATAGCCTACCGGTGCTTCGAGATGCCTGACCAGTTCGTTGTAGGCTACGGGCTTGACTACGATGAGAACTACCGTAACCTTCCATATATCGCTGCATACCACAGAAAATAAGAAAAGTCCTGCATGATTGCAAGACTCTTGTTTTTATTAAAAAGATGGGCTCCAACGAACCTTCATCAACATACCTCTTACTTTACCTTCAATTTACGTTTCCCATATTCTTTCTCTCCTTGAGTTCTTCATCCTTATTGAATCAGTTACTTTTTGTTTGTCAAAGCCTCATTTCATTTCTTTTCAAATTTTGCATTTATCTTTTCAGGTATATGCTTGTTTGAATCTCGATGATCTGATTCTTTTTCAAACCTTTTTCTCTTTTTCTTTAAGGGTATAGTAAATTTTACTTTACCGATACTTTTGGTTTGAAGAAATGTTCTGTTTCGTTATCCGGGTCTTTAAGTCTTCTGTCTTGGGAAATCCTTGGAGCTTGTTCTTATTATAAGGGGGTGCCGGTCTATAATCAAACACTTCAGATGTCCATTAGAGTCAATTAATAATGATTATCTGCCGAATGCTCCTTAAAGCTTCATAATGCTAATGTTTTTAATTTTCTGATTATTTTTCCGGGCCCATTTCCACCCCGTAACTATCTCCAGAAAAATAAGGCGCTCAATCGGAATATCCGTTTGGGCGCCTTATCCTATTCAGCCTTTTCCAAAGTATCCTTAACTGCCATCTCCGTCATCTTGTCCATTTCATCTTCCTTAAGTAGAGGAAGCTTGAATTTGTCTCTGATCCTGTTTTCGATTTCGATTGCTACTGAAGGATTATCCTTAAGGAAAACCTTAGAGTTCTCCCTACCCTGGCCAAGCCTTGTCCCCTTGTAGGAAAACCATGCTCCGCCCTTGTCAACGATCCCCTCATTGACTCCGATATCTATAAGGCATCCTGTCCGCGAGACACCGCCGTTGTATATGATGTCAAACTCTGCCTGCTTGAATGGAGGTGCCACCTTGTTCTTGGTCACCTTTATCCGGGTCCTGTTGCCAACCACTTCATCCGCAGTCTTTATGGAGTCGATCCTCCTGATATCAAGTCTGATCGTTGAGTAGAACTTAAGGGCCCTTCCACCGGTTGTCGTCTCCGGATTCCCGAACATGATCCCGATCTTTTCCCTAAGCTGGTTAATGAAAATGACGATGCAGTTTGACTTGTTTATCGCAGAGGTAAGTTTCCTTAGTGCCTGAGACATGAGCCTGGCCTGAAGCCCCATATGGGAATCTCCCATCTCGCCTTCTATCTCCGCTCTTGGAACAAGGGCAGCGACCGAGTCAACTACTATTACATCGATGGCATTTGACCTGACAAGCGCTTCAGTGATTTCAAGCGCCTGCTCTCCTGTATCCGGCTGCGAGACTATGAGGTCATCGGTATTGACTCCAAGCCTTTTGGCATAGGACGGATCCAAAGCATGCTCGGCGTCTACGAACGCTGCCGCTCCACCTGCCTTTTGAGCTTCAGCAACTATGTGCAGCGCGATGGTTGTCTTTCCTGAGGATTCAGGTCCGTATATCTCTATTACCCTTCCTCTGGGAACTCCTCCCACACCGAGGGCTATGTCCAGAGCAAGGCATCCTGTTGGTATTACCTCGATGTCCATGGCTGTATTTGCACCAAGCTTCATTATCGAACCTTTACCGAACTGTTTCTCTATCTGGCTGATCACTGTATCCAGCGCAGCAAGTTTGTCTGTGTTGATAACCATATTTATCCTAAATCCGTAATTTACGGAACCTTCCAGCCTCAATGGCTGATCATCATATTATTTCTATAAGACTCGGCTTATCTTGTCTTTTTCAAGCCTCATTGGCCAAAAGCGCTGTCACCCTTTCATTGACCACATCAAAGGTCGTGCCAAGGGATATGGCAAGCTCTGTAAAAAGTATCCCCTGCACCACGTTCAGGAGCTTCTTGTCCTTGTCACTGAACTTCCTGCCAGCCTGCTCAGCACTGTGCTTCCTTCTCATTAGTGTGTTGACTATTGCCGCTATGTCCTTACGGTTTCCTGTCTTTACAGTTTCAGCATATATCTGGTTTCTCTCATTGTTTATCTCTATCCAGCTCCTGCCAGGTTTTCTGAAGGATTCAATGATCATTTCAGCCTCATCCTTATCGATCAGCTCAAGCATGGTCACGCTCTCATTATCCACAGGTATGCTTATTGTAAGCTTCCTGTCCGCTATCGGATGAAGAACATAATAGTCCTTCTCTACTCCCTGAAACTTGTTGCTGCAAATGTCATCCACAAGGCAAATGCCGTGGGATGAATAGATCATCATATCTCCCTTATTGAACATAAATCTACCTCACTATATATTGTCAACCTGGTTGACTATATTCATTTTACACCAAAAAGAAAAAATTGTCAATTTGGTTGACAATCATCTTCTGCTACAGTATATTTGTATTGTAAAACGATTGGAGTGAGTTCATTGAAGCCGATACTCGAAAATTTGGACCTAATAGACCTTATAAGCGAACGTCACCTTCTTCTCCGCAGGATCACTGAAAAGACGTGGAATGACAGAAGCGAAATCAGCATCTCCAATTCTGAGTGGTTCATACTGGCCAGGATCTATGGAATCAGGCCTACCCTGTCCCATGTTTCAAAGAGCGTGGACATCTCAAGACAGGCAACCCACAAGCTTGTAAGAGGGCTTGAGTCCAAGGGTCTTGTATTAATAGAGGACTCAACTGAGAACAACAAGGACAAGTGCATCAGAATGACTCCTTTAGGCGAGGAGTGCTATGAGAAGAACCTTGCCCTTAAAGGTGAACTGATTGAAAGGATAGAGGAACACATCGGCAGCGATAATGTTAAGCTGCTTACTGAGATACTGATGGCTGAATGGGGAATATGAGGTTAGACAAAAGCCGTTGCAAAGTGCTTTCCTGCACTTTGTAACGGCTTTATTTATAATTGCCCATTATATTTTAGTGACTATGACCTGACCTCCGGTACATTTCCCTGTCGATCATTGAAAAGCTCCTATTTCAGCTCCGGCCTGAATATCTCAAGGAGCCTGAATACCTTATCCTCATATTCGTATTTGAATATGGTGCAGTTTGGCCACCCCTTCTCCCTTTCCTCTGTCGTATCCTGCCAGTGCGACAGGAAATGCAGGCATGCTCCTGCATGGGATACGGCAAGAACCACGTTGTGGTCATCCTTCTCCATTATCTCCGTACATGTCCTTACCATCCTCTCACGGACCTCATCCCTGGACTCTCCTCCATAAGCTACGAAGAATGTACCGAAGACTACCTTGTCCTTCGGGTTCAGGTCTTCGCTTTCACCCTCGAAGGTTCCAAAGTTCATCTCCTTGAGACCCTTGAGCCTTGTATAGGGCATGCTGTTGCCGGTTACTATCTCCAATGTGTCGCAGCATCTCTCAGAGGTTGAGCTGTATGCATGGTCAAAGGTTACACCACTCAGGTAATCTGAGGCGATTTTTGCCTGCCTGATACCAAGCTCTGTAAGAGGAGAATCTGAGAACCCCTGTATCTTCCTGCGGACATTGAAAAGTGTCTGACCATGCCTCATTATGTAGAAAGTCTTCTTCACCTGAATCACAATCCTTTGTTTATATTGATGCGTAACCTTACGTAAGCAGATGCTCCTAATTCCCATATCATAAGTCTCAGACACTATGCTATCAGATGATCCTGAATTCCTTCCATCTGCCGCTCCTAAGCCTGTACCCGAAGAGTAAGGCCCTAGCCACCCAGTCGATGCACATGGCTATCCAGACTCCAAGCACTCCAAGGTTGAATATGACACCCAGGATATACGAGAATACCAGCCTGAAGAGTATCATGCTTCCGATTGACACTACCATGGTGTAGCGTACATCTCCTGATGCGCGCAGCGCGTTGGATAGCGTAAATGATACCGGCCATATGAGTATGGACATTGGGTTATGGACAAGTATCAGGCTATAGGTGATCCTTATGGCTTCATCCGACACGGTATAAAGCTTAAGCAGAAGTGGCAGGGATATGAGTATCGCAATACCCATCAACGCATTCCCGATGTAGGTTATCTTCATCAGCTTCTTCAGATACCTCTCAGCTTCTGTGTAGTCTCCAGACCCTACGCACTGCCCGATCACAGTCACTATAGCAAGGTTCATCGCAAGGGCGAAGCTTATGGAAAGCATTGCCAGGCTGTTTCCTACGCCATTGGCAGCAATCTGGGCAGTCCCGAACAGAGCGATTATGCTCACGAGAAGTACCTTGCCAAGCTGGAAAAGTCCGTTCTCGATTCCGTTCGGAATGGCAATGCCAAGGATCCTTGCCGCCATCTCCCTGTTCCATTTGAATACTCCGGAAAGCTCCACATGGACCTGGTTGGTCTTGTTCTGTACCTTGACGATCATGATGGCAGCAGCAAGCATCCTGGAGAGGAGAGCTGAAATTCCGACTCCAATGACTCCGGTCCTGAATATGAATATTCCTGCAGAAATCCCTATGACATTCATCACATTCATCACTATGGACACTCCCATGGTAATGTGGGATTTACCCATGGACCTGAACAGTGCCGCACATGAATTGTATATTGCAAGGAATGGATAGGATAATCCTGAAAGCAGGAAATAGATAACAGCTGCATCCATAACTTCAGGCTCAACCTTTCCGAAAAGGAGCATGAGTACAGGCCTATGGAAAAGCACCACCAGCAAAAGGAAAAGCACTGATATCATTGATGTCGTAAGGATAAGCTGATTCGAAGCCCTTCTTGCACTTTCCGGATCCTTGTTTCCAATATACTGTGACACGACAACTGCACCACCGGTAGCAAGAGCTGCCAGTACATTGATAAGCAGGAAGTTTATCATCTCGACAATGGATACTCCCGATACTGCAGCCTCACCGGCGTAGGAAACCATCATCGTGGCAATCATGCTGACGCCGATGATAAGCAGCTGTTCCATGAACAAGGGAACTATGAGCTTCCTGAGAGTGCTGTCTGAAAACATCACTTCTGGCATTTCACCTTCAGCTGAGTCAGTTTCGGGTATGAAACCCTTCCCTGTCATACACTGACTTCTCCCGCAAGTATTCTCCTGTAGTCCTCATAATTTCTCTTCAGAAGCTCCGGAGTATCAAGCCCGTACGGACACCTTGAGCTGCACTGTCCGCATTCGAGGCAATCCTCAATCTTCCTCATCATCTCCTGTGACTTCTCCATGAGCCATTTTTCTGAAGGGGACCTCCTGAGGAGAAGCGACATCCTCGCGCATGTGTTGATCTCAATGTCAACCGGACATGGCATGCAGTAGCCGCAGCCCCTGCAGAATGCCCCGGTAAGCTCCTTCCTGTCACTTTCAATTATCAGGTCAAGTTCAGCTGATGGCACAGGTGGATCTGAAACATAGCTCAAGAACTCATCCAGCTCTGTCTCTCGCTGGATCCCCCAGATTGGAAGGACATTGTCATACCTTGCCATGAATGAATAGGCCGCCCTCGAGTTGTTTATAAGTCCTCCTGCCAAAGCCTTCATGGCTATGAAGCCCATGTCTGCCTTCCTGCATTTCTCAACAAGCTCCGTGTCCTTCTCCGAGGACAGGTAGCTGAATGGAAACTGAAGAGTCTCATACAGCCCTGAATCAATGCATTCATTGGCTACGTCCAGCTGATGGTTTGTTACCCCGATATGTCTTATCTTTCCCTGTCTCTTCGCTTCAAGCATGCATTCGTACATACCTGAACCGTCACCTGGTCTGTAGCAGACCCTTGGCCAGTGGAACTGATAAAGGTCTATGTAGTCTGTCCTGAGACTCTCAAGCGACTTTTCAAGGTCCTTCCAGAAGCTTTCCGGAGTCTTCGCATGGGTCTTCGTAGCTATGAATACCTTATCCCTCATACCTTCAAAGGCAAGACCCAGCTTTTCCTCGCTGTCTGAATACCCTCTTGCGGAGTCAAAGAACCTTATGCCTCCATCGTATGCCTTCCTTAGAAGTCCTACAGCAGTTTCTTTGGTTACCCTCTGTATGGGCAAGGCTCCAAATC
Organism: Clostridiaceae bacterium UBA6085; assembly: GCA_002428605.1. Classification (GTDB taxonomy): domain Bacteria; phylum Bacillota; class Clostridia; order Clostridiales; family Clostridiaceae; genus Youngiibacter. The sequence goes on along the minus strand of DIXH01000095.1, from coordinate 6,841 downwards.
CGTTCTTTTCCACTGTTATTCCCGTTTTCCCCAACCTTACTGTTCCCATTTGCAATCCCCCTCTTGTCTTTTGTCAGATGGACCTTCCCATCCCATATGCATCATCGTATGCTCTCTTTCCCTTTACGTCCCCCTTGTTCCAGGACCCGACGCCATATATTATTCCCTTTTCAACAGCACCCTCCAGGCAGTAAGTAAAACCCCTGAAGCCTTCCACAGTCCTTTCCATGGCCTTGATATCGTCATCAGCCGCAGTCACCATGAAATAGAACTCCTTATCCTTTATCCCAAGATATCTGGAATAGGTCCTGTCAATGAGGTTCTTCATCTGCGCATTCATGCTGTAGAAGTATACCGGTGTAGCCATGACAATGGCATCAGAACCCATCATCTTCCGGAGGATATCTTCCATGTCATCCTTCCTTATGCATTCTCCACCGTTCCTCTTGCAGGAATCGCATGCCAGGCAGTTTCCGATGTTCTTCTCCCTGAGATATATTGTTTCAGTATCATTTCCTGCTTCTATAGCACCCTCAGCGAACCTTTCGCACAAAATATCAGTATTCCCTGATTTCCTTGGACTCGATGATATGATCAGGATCTTCTTGCTCATATTCCCCTCCGATTGATCTTACTCTAATTCACGATATCATGCCTTTCCCTATATTATATATCATACGAGCCTTGAAATTATCATTTTCAAAATATGATACTTCTATAATATAAGATCAAAGGCCCCTCGCAGTTTGCATAAGGATGCGTGCTCAATCAGCTCAGACTCAGCAAAAAAAGGCATGCGAAAGCGCCCTCACGCTTCAATGGCCTGGGGCGCCCATCCATGCAATACTCATTTCCCGAGTTCTTTCAATCATCTGTCCTTTGCATTATTTCGAATATTTTGCTTCCACATACTTCCTGAAGTTGTCCATTATAGCCTGCCAGCCGGCCTTCTGGTACTCCGGCGGAAAGGTATGCTCAGCGTCAAATGTCTCAGCTATCCTGACGCCGCCATCTTCCTCACTGAAGGTTATCCTGACTTTCCTGCCATCCTCCATTGTATAGGCGATCAGGCTATGCGTAATGACTTCATCATACTTGCCGCCAAAGTCGAAACCTGTACTGCCATCTCTTGCTTCCATCCTGGATACAAAGCTTCCGCCTGTCCTCAGGTCATTCTCAGCGTGGGGTGTGAACCAGTCATCCGAAGCATTGTTCCAGTTAACTATATGAACCGGCTCGGTCCAGCATTCCCAGACCTTCCCTAGTGATGCCTTTACCTTTGTTTCCACTGTGATTACCATGTTCTTTTCAGTTTCCATTTTAACTACCTCCTGCTGTGATGTTACCCGGAACTTATGTACTGCCCGAGAAAGGGCTATTAACTTTCTGTTATTTTCCTGTTTTTAACAATCACCTGGATTTCCAATACCAAAGTCTTCGCTTTTCTACTTCTTCCCAGCATATGAAACCAGCTCTACCATATCTGCAATGAACTTAATGGTCTCGACTTCAAGCATCATCCGCAGTGCTTCAGTATCGTTGAAGTCGGGATATTCGGTTATTGTCCATGAGATGATCGAATCTACCCCGGGAGCTGCTTCTGTAAGTTCGTAGCCTGACAGGTCACTATCCTTGAGTAGTTTCAAGAAATCTGACTGCACTTGTCTGTTCGCACCCGAAAGCCATACTTCGAAGGAATTCTTAGCGTGCAGGTAGACTATGGCGACCTTGAGCTTTCGTGCCTTCAGGGTCTCTGGCGTTATTGTGAAGAAGGTCATGTCCATTAGTCCCTGATACAGGGCTCCTGCTGTCATATCAGGATGCCTTTCTGACAGATATGCCCTGACTCCTGACATGAACTCCATTATCCCTCTGTAGGCATTCTGAAGGTACCCCTTCTGAAGCTCTTCATGATACCTTACTACCTGG
>DIXH01000095.1:0-4893 GCA_002428605.1 Clostridiaceae bacterium UBA6085 | reverse complement strand
ATTGGGTTGGGAATTATTTATTGGATCAATAAGAAAACAGGTATCAAATATGCGTACAGCAATGAAGCTTACTGGGACAAGGAGAAACAGCAGTCCCGCGCCAAGAGGAAGCTCTTGGGTAAAGTGGATCCTGTAACCGGTGAGATCGTGCCAACAAGAGGCTACACCAAGCGAAAAGATGCGGTGCCAGACACAGTGGTCAAGCCAGGTCCTGTTCCCATATCCAAGGTTCAGAGAAGCTTTTATGGAGCCAGCTATCTGCTTGATCAGATTGGCAAAGCCACAGGAGTCGAGGCTGACCTGAAAGCATGTTTTCCGAATAGCTACAAACAGCTGCTATCCATAGCCTATTATCTTATCCTTGAGGAAAACAACTCCATGAGCAGGTTCAGCCACTGGAACAGATTGCACATACATCCATTTGGAACCGACATTCCTTCCCAGAGGAGTTCGGAGCTCTTCCAAAACATTGATGAAGCCAGCAGGATGAACTTCTTCAAGAAACAGGGAAAGCGGCGAATAGAGAAGGAGTACTGGGCATTCGATACCACATCGATCTCCAGCTTCTCAGAAACGCTAAAGCAGGTGAAGGATGGCAGGAACAAGGAGAATGACCGTCTTCCCCAGTTCAATCTTGCACTCCTGTTCGGAGAAGAATCAGGACTGCCCTTCTACTACCGCAAGCTTGCTGGCAATATAACCGATGTTAAGACAGTTAAGCAGCTGATGGCTGAGTTTGATGTCATGGGATACAAGAAGGTAAGTGTAATACTCGATAGAGGTTTCTACAGCAGAGAGAACATCAATGAACTGTATAAGAACAACCAGAAGTTCATTATAGGAGTTAAGCTGGGCCTCAACTACGTGAAGGAAGTCCTTGAACAGGAGAGGGATAATCTGAAGCTCTGGAGTCACCTGGAGCCTCAGTTCAACACATATGGCTTATGCAAGACAATAGAATGGGACTATGAGCAGAAAAGGCCACAAAAGGGCGATACATTGAAAGGTCAAAAACGTGCTTACCTTCATCTGTTCTACAATCCAGATAAGGCTGCAAAGGACCAGTCTGACATGAATGACTACCTTACAAGCCTCTACAACGACATCAAGGACAACACAAGAAAAGAATACAGGATGAAGGACTACGACAAGTATTTCGACGTTTCGGAAACACCTAAGAGGGGCATGAAGATAGCACCAAAGGAAGAAGCCATGCGTGAGGCTGCCAGGAACTATGGCTATTTCGCACTGCTATCGAACGAAGTCAAAGAGCCGTTTGAAGCGTTGTCACTTTATCGTAGCAAGGATGTAGTGGAGAAGGGCTTCGGAAACCTTAAGGATAGGCTTAACTTCAGAAGACTACAGGTTTCTTCAGAATTAGCTCTTAACGGGAAGCTTTTTGTTGGATTTGTAGCATTGATCTATTTGTCATACGTGAAAAAGAAGATGCAAGATGCTAAGCTATTTGAGAAATGGACTTTGCAGGGACTACTGGATGAACTTGACGTGATTGAGCTGTTTGAGTCACCTGAGCATGGTCGACTGCTTGGTGAAGTGACTAAAAAACAGGAAGAGCTATTCCTTGCCTTGGGAATAACTCCTCCATCGTTATAGTTTTCGGGAATCCAGGATCTAAGATAATGTGGTTTTTATACAGTTAAAAAGCTCGGAAGGATCAACCCCTTACGAGCTTTGTTTTTTGGATCAAATTCCTGATTGGGTGATGCTTTTTCTACCTTCTGCAATCTTGAAAGTACTGTAGTTTTATTTAGCGAACTGCTTGTTCAAGAAATTCGTATCATAGTACTCTTCGAATGACTTTACCTTCCCGTTTTCAAAATGGAATACCTGCAGATATTTTCCCTGATATTTCAGGTGGACATTGCCGAAGACTTCAGTCGTATCGACGTCAATATCGCTTCTTGCCTTGGTGACTATGACATCAGGGTCTTCTCCAGGAATGATCTCATCGATCGTCCAGTCGAATTTTCCCTTCATGTCAAATATCGGATCCCAGAAGGTCTTGACTGCATCCCATCCGGATAATTCCACCTGCCTGCATACTGCCACATCATCGGCTACAAAAGGCGTGATGACAGCTGGAGAGTCTTTCACCCACAGGCTGTAAAATTTATCCTTGTCCTTAAGATATAGGGAGAAGAACTCAATGATGGTATCGATGTTTTTCAGAGCTGTATCATTGCTGCTCTTTATAGGTGGATTTACAACAACGGTCTTGATTGTCTGCGACATTTTATTACCTCCTCCAAGAATCAATTTGTTTAAGTGATGCGATGTCAGAGCGGTAATTTGTATCCCTATATTTGTTATAGTTCCGAGTGCCGACGAAAATAGCAAGACTGTAAATTAAGAAAAAGCCACCAGGTATTGCCTTATTGAAGAACCTTTGGCTGATCAGGCCTTATCTTACTCGCTGTCATCCGCCAAAGACGCTTGCCATTATTATGACTTTATCCGTGTCCGATATGGGTTCACTCATGAGTTCAACTCGCATGGTATTCTTTATAACAGTGAACTGCTGCCTGATTATCCCTTCCATGAGTCTTCCGTGCCTGCCGGGATACTTCTCTCCAATCATTTCGAGCAGCTCCCTGAAGTCGGCAGGTATCCTTTCCAAATCAAGGACCCTTGGTTCACAGCCGTCATATATACTGAATCTGAAGCTTTCCATTGTTATTCCTCCCATGCTTCTAATATCCGATGTAACTGTATGTCTGATTTACCCTGTTTAAGTGCCTTCCTGAAGCATCCGCCGCTGCACCAGAGCAGCTCATTGTAGCCTTCTGCAAGAAGATTCGGATCATCAAGCCTCTTTATGCATTCGTCAAATCCGTGCACTCCCATTACAAGGGGTGAAAGCCTGTGGACGGGATCCTCGACAGTCGAATCGAAGGGTGTCCTTTCTAGCTTCGTTAGGTCTGAAATGCCTGAATCAAGAAGCATTTCTTCAAGGGAGCCGAAGGTCACGACTTCATCCATGCATCTCTTCATATTGTTCTCCTCTGCCTTCCAAGGGCAGGGGGACAGGAATACAAGCTTTGAGGTGCTGCCATATTTTTCCCTGAGCATCCTTCCATGGAGTTCCATCGGGGACGGAACCTCTGACATTAGGTCCTGAAGCCTAGGCCAGCCAGCCATTATCTCATCTGCTATCCTGGGGCAGGAGCTGCCTATTATTGGACCATTCCTTTTCTTCGCCTCGTCAAGCCTCATGTCTACGGCCATTCCTACGACCGAGGAAGTCTCCTCGACATGGCGGAAGCCGAGAAGCTTCAGCGCAGTCACAAGCTGTTCGGGATGGCAATTGAAATATGCAGGATATGAAGGAGCAAGGCTCGCTATAAGGATTTCATTTTCTAAAGTCATATGGCCACCTCGCTTTTTCTCTTGACTTCAGATTATCACTCACAAGAAAATATGCAATACCGGAAGCTTGACTTTTGAAAAATGCAGGAGTAATATTGTCATATGCACATATGTGCATATGAGTTAATGGAGGTTGAAATGGAAAGACTTACTGAAATATTCAAGCTTTTGTCTGATGAGACCAGGCTCAGGGTAGTCATGCTCCTTGCAAGGGAGGAGACTTGCGTCTGTGAGATGAGCGGTGTCCTTGGAATACCACAGCCAAAGGTTTCTAAGGCTTTGTCAAAGCTTCGTGACCTTGGACTCGTCAATGACGAGCGCAAGGAGAAGTACGTATACTACAGCATAAAGCCTGAAAGCAAGGTGCTTCTTGGAATTGCGAAGGATATCCTTGATAACATAGGCGATTATCCACAGCTTGCACTTGACGGCAAGAACCTCAGGTTCAAGGAAAGATACTCTAACAGCTGCTGCGTTATCTCTGACGAAGAGATGATCTCTTGAGGATGGTGAAAAGATGGCAATATTTGGATTCATAAACGACCAGCTGCTGAAGATGACGTGGCTGTCAAACCTTGTAAAGGCCCTTGTGGAGAATGTGTTCGGGCTTGACGTATCCGGCAGGCTCGGGGGAAGCATCCACTTCTTCATATATGACGTTATCAAGATATTCATACTACTATCAGCACTTATATTCATGATCTCATACATCCAGAGCTTCTTCCCGCCTGAGAGGACGAGGAAGATACTCGGAAGGTTTTCAGGGATCCAGGCGAATATCCTGGGCGCTCTTCTGGGGACCATAACCCCGTTCTGCTCCTGTTCGTCGATTCCGCTGTTTATCGGGTTTACCAATGCAGGTCTGCCGCTGGGGGTAACATTCTCGTTCCTAATATCATCTCCTATGGTTGACCTTGCTTCGGTACTGCTTCTTGCCAGCATATTCGGCTGGAAGATAGCCCTTGCCTACGTTACAGTGGGACTAGTTTTAGCAGTAGTCGGCGGAACGATAATAAGCAAGCTCAGGATGGAGAACGAGGTCGAAGGCTTCGTGTTCAACAACATGGATGTGGCATATGAGGAAGAAAAGCTTTCTGTAAAGGAAAGGATCGATTACTCCAAGGACCAGGTGAAGGACATTTTCAAGAAGGTATGGATATATGTTCTGATAGGTGTCGGAATAGGTGCTGCCATACACAACTGGATCCCGCAGAGCTTTATCGAGGCGCTGCTCGGACAGGACAAGTGGTACTCGGTTCCTCTGGCGACATTCGTAGGAATCCCCATATACGCTGACATATTCGGAACTCTTCCTATAGCCGAAGCGCTGCTTGCCAAAGGAGTAGGTCTTGGAACAGTGCTTGCATTCATGATGGGAGTGACAACTCTTAGCCTGCCATCGATGATAATGCTGAAGAACGTAATAAAGCCAAAGCTCCTTGGGACCTTCATAGGAATTGTAACTGTCGGTATACTAATAATAGGATTCTTCTTCAACGCCTACGG
>DIXH01000055.1:18236-23404 GCA_002428605.1 Clostridiaceae bacterium UBA6085 | reverse complement strand
TCTGCACGAACGACCGATAAATCTTCGATTTATCGTATCTGGTGTCTATAACTTTGAGGGTTACACCCGTTCCCATTCCGAACACGACGGTTAAGCCTCAAGGTGCCAATGATACTGCAGGGGAAGCCCTGTGGGAAAGTAGGTCGTCGCCAGGTCAACAAATCCCCCGGATCTTTTGGTCCGGGGGATTTGCTTTGCTTTTAAAAATAAAATACAATCAAGTCATATGATTCAAGGGGGGACATTAGTGATGGGAGCGAGAGCAAATACAAAGATGGTATTGGCACTGGCGATCACTGCTGTCCTTTTCTCATGCTCATCAAACACTGAGGCTAATCATGAAACCAGTGTGCCTGTCGAGTCACAACCGACAGTTGAGGTAAATGAGCCGGTTAAGCCAACTGAGCCTGAAGAGCAACTTGTATTGGAACCAATACTGATAATAGACAGGAAGCAAATAATCGAGAAATACTCTGATACTGCTCCAAGAAAATTCGGGGAGCGTATGGAAGGCATAATATCAGGTTTCATACCTTCGGGAAAGCAGATCGCCTTGACTTTGGATGCCTGTGGTGGAAGCTATGATAGAAGGATAACCGATTACCTGGAGAGGAATAAAATAAAAGCTACGCTGTTCATAAGCGGCAAATGGATTGACAGCCATGAAAAGGAATTGAAGAGGCTATCCGAAAGTTCTATGTTTCAGATAGAGAACCACGGAAAGAGCCACAAGCCCCTCACAAGCGACGGCAGGTCGATATATGGTATAAGTGGTACAAAGAACATCGGAGAGGCCTACGACGAGGTTATGATGAACTCTGAGAGGATTGAGAGGATCACCGGGAGAAGGCCTGAGTTCTTCAGGTCAGGTACAGCATTTTATGATGACATTTCAATTAGTATGCTTAATGACCTTAAAGTATCTGCTGCTGGATATACGATCAGCGGTGATGGTGGGGCAACTTATTCCAGGTCGAAAATTATCAACGTTGTTAAGGGTGCTAAACCTGGTGACATAATATTGATGCATATGAACCATCCTGAATCAGATACATTTGAAGGCCTTGTTGGAGCAATAGATGAGCTTCTGGAATCTGGATTTGAGTTCATTACCATGTCAGAAGCTTTGAAAGACAAATGAAAGTTGAAGAATCCCGCAAGGCAGCAGATCACATTTGCCATGCGGGATTCTTCTCATATCAGCTTACTTTTACATTGATATTTTCTCTTGATTCGTTTGTCAGGTCCTTACTCATCCAGTTCTTTCCTTCAACAAGCCTTGTAACCATCATAGACACTACTGCATCGCCTGTTGCATTGATCCAGGTTGCTGCAGGATCCACAAGAAAACCTATTGTAGCGATTATCGGGAAGGCTTCAGGCGGGAATCCGAAGAGGCTTACAATAAGCATTTCTCCAACAAGTCCACCACATAGGATACCTGACATGACAACTCCACCCAATATTGATATAAGGATTGCTGTCAGATAAGTTCCCATACCTGAGAAGTCCTGTCCAAATATCCCGAAGAGGAATGAAATCTTCAATATGGAAGAAAGAACGGTCCCATCCATATGCATGGTGGCTCCGATTGGAAGGATTATTTCTCTGATATCCTTTGGAACTCCCATGTTTTTAGTGGCATTAAGGTTTACTGGCAGCGTAGCGATTGAACTTTGCGTAGCAATTGATGTTACAGAGGGTGATATTATGTTCTTGAAATAAGTTTTAATACCAAGCTTTCCGCCTGCAAAGTATGAATATCCGCTGAATGCTATGAAGAAATACAGGATACACACAGGATAGTATATTGCCATGGCCCTGCCGTATGCACCGAGCAGCTGAGGACCGAATTCTCCTACAAGGTTTGCGAAATATGCTCCAAGACCGATAGGAGCGTAAAGCATTATGATGCCTACGAATTTCATCATTACATTTGAAAGAGAATCAAGGAATTTAGCGATAATATTGTCCTCACCGCCTATGGAACTGACACAGAATCCAAAGATGATCGAGAATACGATTAAAGGCATCATGTTAGACCTTGAGAGGAGCTTGCTGAAATCATTTACTGTCAGAGCGCCTACTATCTGGTCTGAAAGCTTCACTGTCTCAAACCCCGAAGTTGCTTCAAGTGCAAGATTGACTCCCTGTGCTGGTGGAATGACCTTGACAACAAATATGATTATCACGGCTGCTATCAATCCAGTACCAACGAACAGCATGAACATATTTCCAAGGATTTTCCCAAGCCTTTTCATATTAACCATATTGCCAACGGCACTTGCAATTGTTGCAAAGACCAGAGGTGTTACTACAGTAAACATCAGATTGAGGAACAAATCGCCAAATGGCTTCAATATTGTAGCCTTTTCTCCAAAAATAAGTCCGATGATGCTTCCTAGTGCTATCGATCCAATGAGTATCAGGGGAAACCTGTAATTTTTCCAAACACTCGTCTTTTTTTCAACCATTTTATTGCGCCCTCCCGTAACTATTATTGTTTGTGATTGATTCAACTGCTTTAGATAGCTGATACATTGCAGTTTCCAGTGTCTTTCTCGGACATGCTGCATTAAGCCGCATGTATCCTGTAAGACTTCGGCAGAATGCATTACCATCGTTAAGGCCAAGCCCTGCTTCTTGTACCATGAATCTGTTGAGTTCTTCATTGGACATTCCAAGATCCCTGCAATCCAGCCAGACAAGATATGTACTTTCAGGAAGATTAGGTTTTATCTCCGGTATATGCTTAGCACAGTAATCCCTGATATATAAGATATTTCCTTCAACATACTTCAGAAGCTGGTCAAGCCAATCCGATCCTTGCCTGTAAGCTGCCTCGATTGCTACAAGGCTGAAGCAGTTGTTTCTGTGAATATCCAGCCCTCTCCAGAAGGAATCAAACAGTTCCTTTTTTTCAGGATCCGGAAATATGGCGAAAGATGCCTGAAGTCCTGCCAGATTGAAGGTCTTTGTTGCTGATGTGCACGTGATCGTAATTTCAGATGATTCCTTTGACACTGATGCAGTTGGGATATGCTTGTTTCCCCAAAGCAAAAGGTCTGAGTGTATCTCGTCTGAGATAATAAGGACACCATACCTGTGGCAGAGTTCAGTTATGCGTTCAAGTTCAGACCGCGTCCATATCTTTCCTATTGGATTGTGTGGACTGCATAGGATGAAAATACTGGGTTTTTCCTTGAGCTTCTCCTCAAAGTCATCAAAGTCGATCGAATATCTGCCCTCGGATTCTACAAGCTGATTTTCAATAACAGTTCTGCCCCATGCCTCTACTACCTCATAGAACTCCGGGTATACAGGTGTCTGAATCAAAACCTTGTCATATTTTGATGTGAACTCCCTGACGATTACTGACAGTGTTAGGCACTACACCAGGGCTGAAGCTGATAAGGCTTTTATCGACATCCCATGAATTCCTGTTCTTTTGCCAGGTGCAGAATGCCTCATAGTATGAATCAGGACGTGTGGTGTAACCGTAGATTCCCTGTTCGGCTCTTGATAGTATTGCCTCCTGGATCGGCTCAGCTACCTTGAAGTCCATGTCTGCAATCCACAAGGGTATCACAGCATCAGTCTTGAATTTTTTCATCCTTTCATCGTACTTGGCTGAAAAGTTATTGTTGCGGTCAATGATTTCGTTGAAATTGTACTGCAATGTTATCCTCCTTAGTTTTCATATTTGTTTCACAGAAGGTATAGCAATATGCATGCCAATTGAAGTTTTTATCAATAACCACGGAATAAGTTAAGATTATGCTAAGCTATGGCCCCATTAATGCAAATGAAAGCAACAATCAATAGATTAAATGGTTAAAGTATAACCACTTTAACCATTTAATCTCAATATTTATTTCTCATCTCGTTAAAAACACTGATTCCTTTGCTGTTGATTTTGCTTCCACCTCTTCCCTTTGAGATTTTTATCAGAGAAAGTCCGTCAAGCTTGTTCAAAATGTCCCTTATTTCCTGCTGGGAAAGGTAAATTCCCATACTATCAGCCCTCTCTGCTATTGAATTCCTACCTATGGTTTCATGCTTAGCATATGCTTCGTTAAGGCATTCAAGTACGAAAAGATAATCATCCAGCCTATTGCCGGCAATACGCAGCAGAAGCTCTGATTCATAGCTTTCACCAGTTCCTGACAAGGCTTTGTTTGGCTTTGATATGCAAGAATGGAAGCTTTGAGGCAGGTCCTCACAATCTATTATCTTCTTGTCCAGATATGCGAGATACTCAACATAGTTCCTGAGCTCTCGGATGTTTCCATTCCAGATATGAGTCATAAATGCTTTCTCCGCGTTCGGGGACAATTCGAAACTTACGCCGAATTCCTCCCTGAATACATTGAACAGTAGCATTATGTCATCACCTCTATCCCGTAAAGGAGGCAGCTGCACAGGCAGCGTGTTAAGCCGGTAATAAAGGTCCTTCCTGAAGGTTCCTGAAGCAACCAGCTCATCCAGAGATTCATTGGATGCTGCAACGATCCTTACATCTACGGTAATTATCTTGTTACCGCCTACTCGCATGACTTCACCCTCCTGAATTACCCGGAGGAGCTTTATCTGCAGAGCCGGGCTCATTCCTTCAACCTCATCCAGGAAGATGGTACCTTTGTGTGCAAATTCAAAAAGCCCTAATTTGCCTCCTTTTCTTGCACCTGTGAATGCCCCGTCCTCATATCCAAAGAGCTCACTTTCCATTAGGTTGTCAGGCATAGCGGCGCAGTTGATGGCAATGAAGGGATACTCTTTTCTGGATGAGCTGTTGTGTATGGCCTGTGCGAACAGTTCCTTGCCTGTTCCACTTTCCCCGGTTATAAGGACAGATGAATTTGTCCTGGCCATTTTTTCAGCTATTGACTTGGACCTTATTATCACTTCGCTTTTTCCGATAATATCTTCAAACCTATATTTGGCCTTATGTCCCTTGTTAAGCAGCTGTATCCTGAGGTTGTGCTGCTTAGTCTCTTCTTCCGTGAATCTTTGTATAGTGGCAAACGAACCCATATATTCTGAACCTCGGATAACCGGGGATATTGAATAGTTGATGTCTACTCCTTTTATACGTACTAGACGGTTCTCAATCTTCTTCCTTGATTTTCTGCATTCGTCAAAAGGGATGAAAGGAACAGCCTCTGATG
>DIXH01000055.1:0-18197 GCA_002428605.1 Clostridiaceae bacterium UBA6085 | reverse complement strand
AAAAGCTGGTCAAAGCTATAGTTATTGGCAGCAATGGACCTGAAGTAGCTTCTGAACTGTTCCCTTTCAAGAAGGAAGTCGAACCTCAGTCTGAGAGCAATCTCAACAACTGTTGTCGATGCAAGGACCCTTTGACCCAGGTTGATTATCCTTTCAACATCTTTCGGAACATATCGGCTCTCATCCGGTGTAACCGCGAGTCTGAAACCACTAGGTGGATTGCATCCAGGATAGCAAGGAGTGAACTTGATATGATTAATGCCGAGCTGGCTAAGGCGCGTTATTGCCTCTCTGACCATCTTCTCGCTCAGGTTGACAAACAGTGCCTCTGTACCTTCCGGAAGGTCAAGAAGCACCTCTATAGCCTTCTTTGTATATGTAACCTCGATTTCAACCATCGGGCGTCCCTGAGGAATATATCTCTGGAGGTCCGACATGCTTTCGAATGCGTCAGTTGAAACCACATAAAGATCAGCATCATCGATATCCTGTACTGACCCGTCCCTCACATGGTAAGAGGAGGTTACAACGAGCTCACCGAAAAGATCGATTATCTGGTTTTCATAAAATTTAGATGCCACCTTATCCCATGCAATAACCGTGATTCTTTTCTTTATGATAACCACCCTTTCAATGTTAGTTTGGAATATGTCATGTCTCAGAGAAAGTGTATGTCAAAGAAGATGAATTCACAAGCAGCTTTTTTGGCATGCATTTTGCTTGTACAGTTCCAGGACTATAAGTCAGGAAAGGATGATATGCAATGTTGACAGAAAAAGAATTGATAGAGCTTCTGAATAAGGAAGTGGTACCTGCTTTGGGCTGCACAGAGCCCGTGGCAGTTGCACTGGCTGCTGCCTCTGCTGCGAATGCTGTTGGAGGTGAGATAATATCCATAAAGTTAACGGTGAATCCAAACATATTCAAGAATGGAATGTCAGTTGGCATTCCGGGATTTGATAAGGTAGGGCTCAAGTATGCAGCTTCGCTGGGGGCATGTCTGAGAAATCCTGATAAAGGACTCCGGCTTCTTGAGGACCTTGATGATACCATAAGATCAAAGGCGGATAGAATAGTAGGTGAATCGAGGGTTGAAGTCATTATTGACCATTCAAAGACCCTGATTTATGTCAATGCTGAGGTATTCACTGAAAATGGAAAGGGAACAGCCACAATAAGAAATACCCATTCAAATATAGAGTACGTGAGTGTCAATGATAATGTGATTAAAAACCTGAGCAGAGGACTTTCGGATGAGAGCAACCTTTATTCAAAGCTTAAAAGTATGAAAATAAAGGATATAAGGAAGCTTGTTGACTCTGTAGATACAGATAACCTTGGCTTCATGATGGATGGAGTAGACATGAACGTGAGGATAGCGGAATTTGGAATGTCGGGCGAAAATGGATTAGGCATAGCTGGAGCAATGAAAGAAATGACATCATGCACTGTCATGGGGGACAGCCTGCAAAGCAGGATAATGATGAAGACAGCAGCCTGCGCAGAAAGCAGAATGTCTGGATGCCCTCATTCGGTGATGAGCAGTGCCGGCAGCGGCAATCACGGAATTACAGCGATAATACCGGTTGTTGAGCTTGCTGCACATAACAGGAATACCAGGGAGGAACTTATCAGGGCAATAGCATTTTCGCACGCGCTTAATGTATACATAAAGCAATTTACAGGAAAGCTCTCAGCAACCTGCGGCTGCGGTGTATCTGCCGCTTCTGCGGCGGCAGCTGCCATGACAAAGCTTCTCGGAGGGAATGACAGTCAGATTGAAGGGACAATAATAAACATGGCTGGGAACCTTACAGGTATGATTTGTGACGGAGGAAAGGTAGGGTGTGCGCTGAAGCTTGCAACAGCAAGCGGTGCTGCACTTATGAGCGCATATTTGTCCATGAGCGGAGTCGTCATCTCCCCTACCGATGGGATTGCAGGGTCCAGTGCCGAGGAAGCGATATTCAATATGGGACTTGTCAGCAATCCGGGGATGATGCAGACTGACAAGGTGATTCTGGAAATAATGACAAGGAAGTCCTGAAGCTAAGGATCACCATTTCAAGATAAATGCTAATGTTCAATGGCTCATAAGGAAAAATCCGGGACAATTGGGGCAGTACTGAACAGTACACTGTTGGGGATGTTTCAGTATTGCTTCCACCTTTTCATGCCGCATTTTCAGATTGTTTTTCCCTTGAATAAAATTTTGAAAAAATCCATTGACAGTTGAATGGATAACCTCTATAATAAGTTTTGTTCTGAAAAATTACTGCACGCGGTGATTTGAAGAAACCAATACGTATCAGCAACATTCTTGCAGCATACGTTTTGATTATAGTAAATTTGCGATAGGTTCGACCATCGTGATTTACATCTATCTGGTGTCTATGACTTTGAGGGTTACACCCGTTCCCATTCCGAACACGACGGTTAAGCCTCAAGGTGCTGATGATACTGCAGGGGAAGCCCTGTGGGAAAGTAGGTCGTCGCCAGATTCCGGATCTTTAGCTCAGTTGGTTAGAGCAACCGGCTCATAACCGGTCGGCCCGGGGTTCGAGTCCCTGAAGGTCCACCATGGGGGTATAGCTCAGTTGGGAGAGCACCTGTTTTGCACGCAGGGGGTCAAGAGTTCGAGTCTCTTTATCTCCACCACAAAAGAAGCGTCTTAGGACGCTTTTTTTGTTGCCTTGAAATTTGGTCGTCAATTGGTGAATATTTTATCATTCAATATTTGACAGTCAAAACAATTGGTGTTATATTTTATGAAATGATACAAGTCTTCAGGGCGGGGCGAAATTCCCCACCGGCGGTAAAGCCCGCGAGCCAATTTGGCAGATTCGGTTAGATTCCGAAGCCGACAGTAAAGTCTGGATGAAAGAGGACAAGAATGGGACGCATGCGTCTATATTCGGCTTTTTCGGGTTCTGAAGATATTCAGGACCCTTTTTTGTTTTTCTAAATACGATCAGGCTAATGATTACTGGTTTGTGATTTGCTTAAAGTGGAGGAATCATCATGGACATGGATTTTATGAAAAGAGCCCTTGAAATTTCCGGCAGAGGTGAGGGAAGAGTAAATCCAAATCCTCTGGTTGGTGCGGTCATAGTGAAGGGTGGAAGGGTAATCGGGGAAGGCTGGCATGAATATTACGGCGGACCGCATGCTGAAGTCAACGCAGTCAGGAATGCCACAGAGGATGTACGAGGTTCTACCATATATGTCACATTGGAGCCCTGCTCTCATTACGGAAAAACTCCTCCATGCGCAGAGCTTCTGAGAGCTAAGGGATTCGGAAGAGTCGTAGTTGCAATGAAAGACCCAAATCCACTGGTGGCTGGAAAGGGAATTGAAATCCTTAGGGAAGCAGGAATAAGGGTCGATGTAGGTCTGCTTGAGAAGGAAGCACGGAAGCAAAATGAGATCTTCATCAAGTATATACTGACAAAGCAGCCTTTTGTGATAATGAAAAGCGCAATGACGCTGGATGGCAAGACAGCGACATCTGAAGGAGAGTCCAAGTGGATAACCGGGAAAGAATCCAGAGAATATGTCCACAGGATAAGAAACAGGGTGTCCGGCATAATGGTTGGAATAGGCACATTGCTTACTGACGACCCGTCGCTCACTGCAAGGACTGAGGGTGGGTGTGACCCTGTGAGGATAATTGTGGATTCAAGGCTGAGGATTCCAATGTCTGCAAAGGCTCTTCATGTGCCAGGCAGGACTATCATAGCAACAACAGAAGACTATGACAGGAAAAGGTATGAAGAGCTTGAGGAACTTGATTCTGTAGAGGTGCTGGTTTCTGGAAAATCAGGATCAGGTGTTGACCTTAAGCACCTTATGTCACACCTCGGGGCAAAGGGCATAGACAGCGTACTCCTAGAAGGAGGATCTGAGCTTAACTGGTCAATGATAAATGAAGGCCTTGTAGACAAGGTAATGACCTTCATTGCACCAAAGATCCTTGGGGGATGCGAATCAAAGACGCCTGTCGGAGGAGACGGATTCTCCGGGCTTGATGATGCCCTTGTCCTGAATGATATTGAGGTCACGAGGTTTGGTTCAGATACGCTGATTGAGGGATATGTGAAGAGAGGTGACAATGATGTTCACGGGACTTGTTGAAGAAATAGGGTATCTTGAATCAGTGGTACATTCAGGCAATTCCATGAAGATAAGGATCAAGGCATCCAGGGTACTGGAAAATGTCAGGAAGGGCGATTCGATAAGTACCAACGGTGTATGCCTGACCGTCACTTCCTTTGATTCATCGACGTATACGGCTGATATGATGCCGGAGACTATGAGACTTACTAATCTTGGAAGCCTTGTCAAAGGAAGTCCCGTTAACCTTGAAAGGGCCATGCTGGCTGGAGATAGGTTCGGAGGGCATATAGTATCAGGCCACATAGATGGTATCGGGCGTGTAAGGAGCTTCAGGGAAGAGGATAATGCGACCTGGATTTCAGTGGAATGTCCTGCTGAGCTTCTTAAGTACATAGTGGCAAAGGGCTCTATAGCCATGGATGGAACAAGCCTGACAGTAGTTGATACTGACAACAGCGGCTTCAGGGTCTCAATAATACCGACGACAAAGGATGAAACAGCTCTCTTGAGAAAGAAGGCCGGTGATCCTATAAACCTTGAATGTGACATACTTGGCAAATATGTGGAGAGGCTGCTTTCATATAGGGACGACGGCAGAAAAAAGGACATCAGCATGGATTTTCTTAAGGATAACGGCTTTCTGTAGGAGGAGAGGAAATGTTCAATACAATAGAAGAAGCACTGAAGGATATCATGGATGGAAAGATAGTGGTAGTTGTGGACGATGAGGACAGGGAGAATGAAGGTGACCTTCTTATGGCCGCAGAAAGGGTTACGCCTGAAGCCATCAATTTCATGGCCACCTACGGAAGAGGCCTGATATGCATGCCTATAACAGGAAAGAGAGCCTCGGAGCTGGATTTCTGCACTATGGTCGAGAACAGCACGGATCCGAAGAAAACAGCATTCACGGTGTCGGTGGATTCGAACAGGTCGACTACAGGCATATCTGCCTATGAGAGATCAGCTACAATAAGCCACATAATGGAACCGGGAGCAAAGCCTGATGAATTCAATAGGCCGGGCCATATTTTCCCCCTCGTGGCAAGGGAAGGAGGTGTCCTTGTCAGGGCAGGGCATACTGAAGCTGCTGTGGACATGGCTCGCCTTGCCGGATTTTCCCCGGCCGGAGTCATCTGCGAGATAATGAGGGATGACGGACACATGGCAAGGGTCCCTGAGCTTGAGGTGTTCTGTGAAAGGCATGGTCTCAAGCTTGTGACCATCAAGGACCTCATTGAATACAGGAGAACCAAGGAGATACTGGTGGAGAGGGTAGCCGAGACCCTTTTGCCGACAAAGTACGGAAGCTTCAGGATGATCGGGTATGTGAGCAAGGTCAACGGCGAACACCATGTTGCCCTTGTAAAGGGAGATGTCACAACACCTCAGCCTGTCCTTTGCAGAGTGCACTCTGAATGCCTGACTGGCGATGCGTTCGGCTCAATGAGATGCGACTGCGGAGACCAGCTTGCTGAGGCATTGAAAAGGATAGAAACCGAAGGAAGGGGCATCCTGCTCTATATGAGACAGGAAGGACGAGGGATAGGCCTCATCAACAAGATCAAGGCCTATGCCCTGCAGGACCAGGGAATGGATACCGTGGAAGCAAATCTTGCGCTTGGCTTCCAGGAAGACCTGAGGGACTATGGAATAGGAGCTCAGATACTTTATGACCTCGGTGCCAGGGAGCTGAAGCTAATGACAAACAATCCCCACAAGGTGATCGGACTTTCAGGCTATGGCATCAGGATCACCGAGAGGGTCCCGATACAACTTAACCATAATGAAGTGAATGAATTCTACATGAAGACCAAAAAGGAAAAGATGGGCCACGAGCTTAATTTTGAGGAGGAATAGAAATGAAGGTTTATGAAGGAAAGCTGATTTCAGAAGGAAAAAGATACGGTATAGTAGTTGGAAGGTTCAATGAGTTCATTGGCGGAAAGCTCCTGGCGGGAGCTCTGGACGGGCTCAGGCGTCACGGGGTCTCAGATGATGACATCGAAATATCCTGGGTGCCGGGTGCGTTTGAAATTCCGCTGATTGCGAAGAAGATGGCAGCCAGTGAAAAGTACGATGCCGTCATATGTCTTGGTGCAGTGATAAAGGGATCGACTCCCCACTTCGACTATGTTTCAAGTGAGGTATCAAAGGGAGTTGCCCATGTATCCCTTGAAACCGGGATACCGGTAATATTTGGAGTGCTGACCACTGATACGATTGAACAGGCCATAGAAAGGGCAGGAACAAAGGCCGGAAACAAGGGCTTTGATGCTGCAGTCACTGCAGTCGAGATGGTCAATCTTATCGGAGAGATAAATGGCTAGAATAACTCTGTCGGGAATCAGGACTATATATTTTGATTTCGACGGGACAATACACGAAAGCAACAGGGTATATGCTCCGGCCTTCAGAAAAGCCTACAGATACCTTGTAGAAGAAGGCAAGGCTGAGGATAGGACCTTCACAGACAGGGAGATATCAGTCTGGCTGGGTTATTCAAGGACAGAAATGTGGAAGAACTTTATGGGACACCTGGAGGAGGACTACAGGAAGGCAGCAGGAGAGATGATCGGCAGGACCATGAGGGAAGGAATAGAGGAAGGGACTGCGAGGCTTTATGAAGGAGCCGGGCAAGTCCTGTCTGAGTTGAGGAGAAGGGGATATGTTCTCGTATTCCTCAGCAACTGCGGCAGGAAATACATGGAGACGTCATCAACGGCATTCGGACTTGAAAAATACTTTGATTCAATGATATGCTCTGAAGACCACGGATATATCCCGAAGGATGAGATACTTAAGACTGTGATGGGCAGCTTTCCCCTGGGACAGGTTATCGTTGGCGACAGGTTCCATGATGTGGAGTCTGGAGTAAGGAACGGGATACCTTCCATATTCTGCGAATACGGATATGGAAGCCTGGATGAGGGAAAGGATGCTACCTATAGAATTAAGGACATCAGGGAGCTTCTTGATATTCTTCCCTGATTCATTTACATACCTCAGCCCATATGGTAAAATACGCTGTACAACAAAATAAAGACAGTTCGTAACCATCCTGTCTATAAACAAAACTAGGATCAGCTGATTTTGGCTTTATTATGGTGCGTTCAACGCACCATTTTTTTATTGTCATGGCATCCTTTATTGTTCACGCAGGCTTGGTTTCAACAAGAAGGAGAAAAAATGCAGACAACACAAAGAAGAGAAAATATTGCGCCAGGGCTGAACAGGACTTCTAAGCTTGCGATATCAGGAATAGTGGTTGCAGCCTATGTGGTGATCATGTATCTGACCCAGGGGTTTGCCTTTGGCCAGTATCAGATAAGGATAGCAACAGGGCTTTATGCGCTTGCCGCAGTTCACCCGTTTCTGGTAGTCCCTCTTGGCCTTGCAAACCTTCTGAGCAATACGCTCATGGGTGGCCTTGGGATGCTCGACATGGCAGGAGGACTGGCAGCAGGCCTTTTGACGGCAGGACTGTGCAGGCTTTTCGGAAGATACAATATCTACCTATCGGCTATTCCGATAATGGTAGTACCGACGCTGCTGGTCCCTGTCTGGCTGTCATACATACTGGGCCTTCCATACCTCATGCTCGTTGCAAGCCTTTCGGTAGGGCAGGCTGTTTCAGGAATTGCAGGAGCTGTCCTCGCATCACGTTTGAAGGGCAGGATATAGGATGGGAATCGAAAAAGACCTGTCTCTTCTTGGAAACAAGGACGTGACATACAGATTTGACTATACACCTGAAGTCCTTGAGACCTTCATCAACAAGCATCAGGACAACGATTATTTCGTCAAGTTCAACTGTCCTGAATTCACAAGCCTTTGTCCGATAACCGGACAGCCTGATTTTGCAACCATATACATTTCGTATGTTCCTGATGTGAAAATGGTGGAAAGCAAGTCCCTGAAGCTTTACCTGTTCAGCTTCAGGAATCGCGGAGATTTTCATGAGGACTGCATGAATATTATAATGAAGGACCTTGTCCGGCTTATGGATCCAAAATATATCGAGGTATGGGGAAAGTTCACTCCAAGAGGTGGAATTTCAATCGACCCATACTGCAACTATGGGAAAAAGGGCACCAGATGGGAATCTGTGGCCGACAGAAGGCTCGAGGAGCACGACATGTACCCCGAAAAAGTAGATAACAGATAGAAACAGCCTGCAGAGCAATTCTGCAGGCTGTTTTTCATTCACCCATAGCATAGAGAAGGATCTTTCTTGTCCTTGGACCGTCAAATTCACAGAATAGTACTGACTGCCATAATCCAAGATCAGGATAGCCGTTGGTTATGATGACAGTCACTGAACATCCGATGGTAGAGCTCTTGATATGGGCAGTTGAATTGCCCTCCATGTGCAGGAAGCTCTTATCCTCCGGGAATGCCTTTGACAGGCCGAGAAGTATGTCCCTGGCCACGTCACCATCGGAACCGTCATTTACTGTTATAGCACCGGTAGTGTGGTGTGAAAATACATTGAGCAATCCTGATTTTATACCGGTTTCCTTCACGAAGCTGCGGACCTTTTCTGTTATGTCCACAAGTTCTTCTTTCNNAATTAACTATAAACCAGATATTTCTGTTAATTAGATTATACTCCAATTAAAAAGCAGTAGTGTTGAGTTGGCCGATTGTTTATAAGTTATTAATTTTATTCATTTCATGAAGAATGCGATATAATCGAAGTATAGACATAAGTTAGGCGGTGGAGAATGCTTGGTAGGGTAAAACAGTTCCTGATAAATATTTCAGGGATATTCAAACGGCTGGATGAAGACTATCTTGTCGAGCATCTTGATAAGGGTCAGCTGATTCTTTTTTTGAAACTTTCAAAGTCAGATGCGCAGCACAGCATCAGGGTAGCTAAAGAAATGGAGAAGCTTGCCCCCGAGGAGCTGAAGGGCATTTATGCCGGCATCGGTCTGTTTCATGACATCGGAAAGTCTCGAAGACCTTTATCAATATTCGAGAAGGTGGCACTTGTTCTGGTTCATTCCGTATTGAAAGATGAATTAAGTAAGCTTGTAAGATTCAAGGCAGTTGAGTCGTATCTGGGGCACGGTAGAATTGGAGCGGAGATACTTGAAGGCAGGGGTATATTTTATGATACGCCATGGGTTAGGGAAGTCATCCGCTACCACCATGATCCAGAGTATCGCTGCTCCGGTGAAAATGAAACCGACGGCTTATTCAATGAAGCCATGACTGCGCTTAAACTGGCAGATAATGACAACTGACTATAGCAACACCCGGTCATCTATTCCGGGGGAGGGAAACTAATCATGAGCATAAAGAGAACGACAAAGAACAGGAAGAACATCATTATCGGGATCGCGGTAGCAGTAATTGCTCTGCTCCTGGCATCATCATCACTTATCGCTGAGCTCCAATGGTTCAATGAGGTTGGGTATACAAGGACCTTCCTTACACGCGCAATGGCTGTCGTGGCACTTACTGTACCGATTTTTCTTATCCTGTTTGTTATCTCATTCCTATATTTCAAGGGGATAACGAAAAAGTATGATTCTGCCGTTTATCCACCAAAGCCTGCAAAGGATCTGGCAGTCAGGAACAAGACCTTCTATCTTGCTTCCGGTGTGTTTTTCCTGTTCATATCAGTAAATATAGCCATGAATTACTGGTATGTGATTCTGCAGTTTTTGAACAGCGTGGACTTCAACATAGCTGACCCCATATTCGGAATAGATGTGTCATTCTATGTTTTCAAGCTGCCCCTTATAAATCTCCTGATATCTGTCTCGAGGACGATAATTGTCGTGATCGGAATTATCACTGTTGCGGTGTATCTTGTGATTTCCGCATCATCAACTCTTGGAAGGCTTGACCTTAGGGATGTGAAGGGCAATTTCGATGTTATGAAGACAGGCTTCATACAATTTGCCGGGAAACCGCTTGCGGTACTCGCTGCAATATTCCTTGTGCTCACATCCGCGGATTATTATCTCGGAACCTTCGACATAATGTACAGCCCGAGAGGCGTGGTTTTCGGCCCTGGCTACACCGATGTCAAGGTCGAGGTTCCCTTCCTGTACATTCTGGCCGGCCTGTCGCTTCTTTCGGCTGCGGTTGTAGCCTATGGAGTGATAAAGAAGAATGCGAAATTCATACTGGTGCCCATAGCTGCGATATTCGTCATGAACATCGTTGAGGGAATAGCCATAGTTGGAGTCCAGTCGGTTGCGGTAACTCCAAACGAGCTCGAAAAGGAACGTCCGTACATTAGCAACAATATCGACATGACAAGGAAGGCATTCGGGCTCGACAAGATCGAGATCAGGATGTTTGATGCTAACAAGAGCCTGACAAAGGATACTCTGGAAGATAACCGTGATGTGGTCGATGCGATCAAGATAAACTCATATGACCAGACTCTCAAGTTCATACAGCAGACTCAGGTCATCAGGTATTATTATGACTTTAACGATGTAGATATAGACAGATATACCATTAATGGAGAGAAGAAGCAGGTGTTCCTGTCTGCAAGGGAGATCGACACCAGCATTATTGATCCGGCGACATGGCAGAACAAGCATCTCTTCTATACACACGGCTATGGTGTGATCATGAGCGATGCATCCACTGTCACAAGCCAGGGTCAACCGAGCTTCCTCATGAAGGACATACCGACAACCAACTCGACAGACATACCGCTTGAAAACCCCAGGCTCTATTTCGGTGAGCTTACATCGGACTATACGATAGTCAATACGGATATCGAGGAATTCGACTATCCCAAGGGCGGAGAGAATGAGACCTACAGGTACACAGGCGACGGAGGAATAAAGCTTGGCCTGCTTAACAAGGTTCTTTATTCCAT
This sequence comes from Clostridiaceae bacterium UBA6085, assembly GCA_002428605.1. Classification (GTDB taxonomy): domain Bacteria; phylum Bacillota; class Clostridia; order Clostridiales; family Clostridiaceae; genus Youngiibacter. The sequence continues at coordinate 7,228 of DIXH01000055.1, read as the reverse complement.
AGTAGAACAGGAGCCGAAGATACTGATTTCTTCCATAGTCAACAGCGACTCCAGGATACTTAGAAGGAGGAACATTGTCGACAGGGTGTCTGCGATCGCGCCTTTCCTTGCCTATGATGAAGATCCTTATCTTGTGATCGCGGACAGCAAGCTCTTCTGGATTATGGATGCATATACTACCTCATCGAGATTCCCCTATGCACAGACCTTTGACGGCTACAATTATATAAGGAATTCGGTTAAGGTCACTGTAGATGCATACACGGGAGATGTGAATTTCTACCTGTCCGATAAGAACGACCCAATCGCACTCAGCTTCAACAAGATATTCGGAGGACTGTTCCAGGACATGTCACTGATGCCTGAAAGCATAAGGGCGCATATCAAGTACCCTGAGAACCTTTTTGAGTATCAGTCGTTTGTACTTGAGAGATACCATGTGACCGATCCCAACGTATTCTATAATGGAGAAGATATCTGGGAAAAATCAAAGAGTACAAAGACAGTGGTAGATGAAAAGACAGTCAGCGATGCCTATAGCCTGTTCACGAGATTCCCGGGAGAAGCGGAGCTGGAGCTCATATTTACTGACTACTATACAATCAAAGGTAAAGAGAACATGGTAGCTATAGTCAGTGCGAGGATGGACGGGGATAATTATGGGAAATTAGTTGAATTCAAGTTCCCGCCTCAGAAGACTGTGTCGAGTCCTTACCTCTTCAGAAACAAGCTCAACCAGGATACGACGATATCGAAGGAACTAAGCCTTCTCGACGCAAGGGGCTCGGCTGTAAATTTTGGTGATATTGTAATTACCCCGATAAATGATTCCCTGCTTTATGTCGTACCTTTGTATCTGGTTGCTGAGGGTGAGAACTCGATTCCTGAAGTCAAGAGGGTCATAGTATCGAATGACGACAGGATTGTAATAGCGGAATCCCTGGACAAGGGTCTTATGGACCTGTTTGGATACGGACCGGGAGGAGAGACCCCCACGGAGCCGGGAGAGCCCGGAGAAGTACCTGTAGGCCTTCTTCAGCAGGCTCTGGAGCTGTATGAGGCTGCGATTGCAGCTCAACGGGACGGAAACTGGGCAGAGTATGGAAGGCTGATCGATGAGCTTGGCAAGGTTATTGAGGAGCTGCAGAATTAGGAGGACTGAATATGGATTATGATGTAGTGATCCTTGGTGGTGGTCTTGTAGGTTGCTCATTGGCGTATGAGCTTTGCAAGTATAGCCTGAATATTGCGGTTATCGAGAAGAATTTCGATATTGCTGAAGATGCTGCGCTTTTCAACTCATCCCTGATATTGGATGGCAAGGATGAGGAGGATGAGGCTGTATTCAGGCGCATCAAGGAAAGTGCCGAAGAGCTGGGGAAAATGTCCGCGGCTCTGGGTGTGTTCCACGAGAAGGTACCGTCATTCACGATCTACAGGGACAAGGATGAAGCGAGAAGGATCTATGACAGGGCTGTTAAAAGAGGGATCGAGGGAGTTAGCCTGCTTTCCGAGGACAGTCCAATAAGAAGGAATCCCCTTATCAAGGATGATCCGTCATGTATAATATACTCTGAAAATACAGGAGTAATAGCACCATATGATTATGCTACAGCAATGGCCGAGATAGCATTCGACAATGGGGTAAGCTTCAGGCTCGAGGAAGAGGTTACTGATATTCAGAGACAGGCCAGAGGTGGAATGAAGATAACCACAAATAAGAACAAATATACTTCCAAATTGGTAATCAAGACCACATTCGGCGACAGATATACGATCAAGCATGAAGATGCTGTGATGTTCCCCACTGAAATTCTGGAAAATATGCTCATCGAGAAGGATTTTAAAGGTGAAATAAGGAACATAATCACAAGGTACAAATCGAACGGAGAAGTGGTAACAATACTTCCAAGCTCAACCAACAAGCTGGTAGCTTCGTTCAGGACCAATGAGAGGAAGGAATTCTCCGGAGTAAAGAAAGAGATCGAAGGAGTAATAGGACCGTTTCCTGCCGAAAGAGTGGATATCCTGAACCAGACGATATATTGGAAGGAACCGGTGTTCCTGGACTGTGATTTCGCAGAAAAGGGGTATATACATGTACAGGCTAAGAGCTACTCTGTAGACTCGATCATACCATCACTCACAATGGATACTGTTAATGCGGTTGTCGAACACTTCAAGGCAATGCCGGTGTCTGAATTCAAATCAAAGACGCGAGAATATTACAGGTTCAGTGAGATGACGGACAAGGAGAGGAACGAGCTCATCAGGATAGACCCGAAATACGGAAACATGGTATGCCTGTGCTCAAATGTAACAGAAGGTGAAATAGTGGATTCCATCAGACGGCCGCTTGGAGCGAGGACTGTTGAAGGTGTAAGAAGAAGAACCAGGATGGTATTTGGAAGATGCCAGGGCTCCCATTGCCTTACAAAGGTGATAAGGATACTTGCCAGGGAGCTGGATAAGAATCCAATGGACATCATGAACGACAAGAAGAATTCCCAGGTCATCGCTTCGAGGATCAAAGAATTCGACACCATGTAGGAGGTTTACAGTGGAAAAGGAGTACTACACAAGTGTCATCAGGCTTAAGGGTGATCCCAATGTAAGGATGGTTCCGGTGAAGAGCACTGAACCAATGGAGACCTCACTTTTCATTGAGTGCTCAAAGGTGCTTTCGAGGGTATATGCCGGCACCCCTGTAAAAAAGGGAGACATACTTTGCAGCAACATACTGAATACGGGAATAGACATCATAGCAACCAAAAGTGTCGGGATGTTGACCTTTAATCTGGATGGAGATATAATCTAAGAATACAGGAATAAACCATTGAAGAGATAAGTAGCCTTCTTTCAAGCACAAGAGATAGGGTGGTTTGGTGAAAACCCGATGCTTGGTAAAGGTGAATCCGCCTCGGAGGGGCTGCGATGAGCAGCACGGTCACACCGTTACATGTGTTTGAGGATGGTTATTACCATTGAATTAGGGTGGCACCGCGAGTCATATCGTCCCTTCGGATGATATGGCTTTTTCATATCCAAAAATATCCCGAAATCATGCCTTTACAGGCGAATAAAACAAACGGAGGAATATAAAAATGCTCGACATCAAAAGGATAAGAAACAATCCTGAAGAGATAAAGAGGCTTATGGCCAACAGGGGAGAGACGCTGGACCTTGCAGACATCGACAGGGTCGTTGCCCTGGATGAGGAAAGAAGGCAGATACTTGTAAATGTTGAGGCTGACAAATCAAGAAGGAACCAGGTATCGGCTGAGATTCCAAAGCTCAAGAAGGCCGGACAGGATACTTCGGCCATCATGGCAGAAATGAAGGCGCTTGGAGATGATGTCAGGATACTTGACCAGAAGGTAAAGGACATCGACGCTGAGATCGAATATATCATGCTCAGGCTTCCTAACATACCAAATGAACTGGTACCGGATGGAGCGACTGATGCGGACAATATCGAGATAAAGCGATGGGGTGAGCCCAAGGTCTTCGGATTTGATCCCAAGGCTCATTGGGACATTGGTACTGACCTTGATATACTGGACTTTGAAAGGGCAGGAAAGATAACAGGCTCAAGGTTCACGATTCTGAAAGGATTCGGCTCTTCACTTGAAAGGGCTGTGATCAATTATTACCTAGACACACATACAGAATACGGATACAAGGAGATATTCCCGCCATTCATGGTGAACAGGACCTCGATGACAGGTACAGGGCAGCTTCCTAAATTCGAGGAAGACGCATTCAAGGTGACAAATGATGACTACTTCCTGATTCCTACAGCAGAGGTGCCGGTTACAAACATGTACAGGGACGAGACATTCTCTGGCGACGACCTGCCTTTGAAGCATGTCGCCTATTCAGCCTGCTTCAGGGCAGAGGCTGGATCTGCAGGAAGGGATACAAGAGGCCTTATCAGACAGCACCAGTTCAACAAGGTGGAGCTGGTCAAGTTCACGAAGCCCGAAGATTCATATGCAGAGCTGGACAAGCTTGTCGAGGATGCTGAGAGGGTCCTTCAGGGCCTAGGAATACCATACAGGATCGTCAGGATATGCAAGGGAGACCTTGGTTTCACCGCAGCCCTCAAGTATGACATTGAAGTATGGATGCCAAGCTACAACAGGTATGTGGAAATCTCAAGCTGCTCGAATTTTGAGGATTTCCAGTCAAGAAGGATAAACATCAAATACAAGGAAACCCCGAAGGACAAACCGCAGTTTGTCCATACACTAAATGGATCAGGTGTTGCAATAGGCAGGACCGTTGCAGCAATCCTCGAGAACTTCCAGAACGCAGATGGATCAGTCACCATTCCAGAAGTACTCAGGCCATACCTGAAGGGTAAGGAAGCCATAACAAAATAACAATCATACTGGAAATACATAGGAAAGAATGATTACTACACCCCATGCATCCGATACTGTATTATAATGGTATCAGCACGGGGTGTTATTCTATATGAAGGAGAATTGGCTTGAAGGCGAGTGTAAGGACCTATGGGGCTACAAAGGACAGGCTTGGGAGCAAAAAATGGCTTGAGGTTGATGTGCCGGAGAAAACCAGCATAAGGGAACTGATGAGAATCCTTGGGATCGCTGACGAAGAAATCATGGCGATCATGAAGGACGGTAGATTTCTCGACAGAAATGAACATATCGATGAAGGAGACAGGATACACCTGCTTCCGTTTATCGGTGGGGGCTGAAGATAAGGAAATGGGGGGTAACATGAAAATATTAAGAGTCGACATGGGAACATTATCAATAAGACTGGAGGAGCTTCCGGAAAAATATGCTCTGCTCGGCAACAGAGGATTGGTATCTTCACTGATTTACGATGAAGTCGTACCGACATGCAGTCCGATTGGGCCTAACAACAAGCTGTATATTGCTTCAAGCCCTCTTGAGGGTTTTGGTGTCACAAGTACGGGAAGGATATCAGTCGGTGCCAAGAGCCCGCTCACAGGAGGCATCAAGGAAGCCAATGCAGGCGGGACAGCAGGCTCAAGGATGGCAGGGCAGGGGCTTGGTGCAATAGCTGTCGAAGGGGCTGCTGAGGGCTCCTGGATACTCAGGATATCATCGGAAGGTTCCAACCTTATTGAGGCATCGGAATATGCAGGCCTTGGGACATACGAGACCACAAAGAGGCTGCAGGGAAGGTTTGGAAGAGATTCATCGGTAATCTCCATAGGTCCGGCGGGAGAGAACCTTCTTCTGAGTGCAGGTGTATTCGTGAGCGATGTAGAAGGTGATTCGAGCAGGGCTGCAGCCAGGGGCGGACTGGGCGCTGTTATGGGATCCAAGGGACTGAAGGCGATAGTCATCCAGAATGATGGCAGCTATAAGCCGGAACCCTATGATAAGGCTGCATTCATCAAGGCGAGGCTTGCCCTGCATAAGGCTATACTTGAGAATCCCGGCGCTCAGGCATATACAAACTACGGGACAATGGGAATACTGCTTCCCCTTCACGCCCTTGGTACATTGCCAGGCAGAGGATTTACTGACGCTGACTTTAAAGGCGTTGAGTCGGTCAGCGGAGAGAAGATGCTTGAGAACATGGCTGAAAGAGGCGGGGAAGGTAAGCCTGTACATTCATGCATGCCGGGTTGTGTCATAAGATGTTCTAACGTATACCCCGACAAAAGCGGCAAGAAGATAGTTTCGCCACTTGAATATGAAACCAGTGCTCTACTCGGGACAAATCTCTGCATAGATGACCTTGATGTCATTGCAGAGCTTAACAGGAAATGCAACGACTACGGCATAGACACCATTGAGACAGGTGCGACGCTTGGCGTGGCAGCACATGCCGGCATACTTGGATGGGGTGATGGAAAGAAGGCAGCTGAGCTTATTGATGAGATAGGTCAGGGGACTCATCTTGGAAGGATACTCGGCAGCGGCGCGGTAGTTGCGGGAAAGGTGCTTGGAGTCGTTAAAGTCCCGGCAGTAAAGGGCCAGGCAATGGCGGGATATGATCCGAGAGGGGTCAAGAGTATGGGAGCGACCTATGCCATGACACCAATGGGAGCCGACCACACTGCAGCCGTCACTTTCAGGGCTCCGATCGACCAGTTCAGGTGGGAGGGCGGAATCGACGTCTCAAGGAATATTCAGGTAGCGGTCGCATTCTATGATACCTATTTCTGCTCGTTTGTGGCTAGGGGAGTTGGTCCATCAACGCATCTTCTCAAAGACCTCTTCAACACCGCATTTGGGACCGAATACCAGGATGATTCATTCATATCAGAGATCGGCAAGGAATGCATAAAGAAGGAAAGGATGTTCAACCTTGCTGCAGGTGTCACCGAAGAATGGCTGCCGGAGTGGATGAGGGAAGAGCCGCTGGAGCCGCATGGAAGGGTAGCGGACATTCCTGCCGCTGAGTTTGAACGATTCTGGGATAAGTCATTCTGGGGTGAATTCCCACCGATGCCAAAGAGATTCTGAATTTAAAGGAGGAAAATATGTTTTCTGGTATGAGCATATTTGAGATCGGCATGCTGCTGTGCTTTGGAGCAGCATGGCCGTTCTCGATATACAGGTCGCTGAAGTCAGGCTCGATAGCGGGCAAGAGCCCTTTCTTCCTATGCATCATAATGGTAGGCTATGTGTGCGGGATACTAAACAAGCTGCTGTACAGATATGACCAGGTGGTCTACCTTTATGCACTGAATCTTGTCATGGTGTCCACGGATTTACTGATCTATCTCAGGAATTCCAGAAGGCTAAAAGAATCGGGGGTGAAGTGACACCGGTTAAGGAAACAGATTCCATTACTTTGTTATTCAGCCTGGATTGAACTTGTATGGAATTTACTTTTTCAAAAGACAACCTAAAAATTGAAGAAATGACTTTGAAAATGAAGGTTGACACTTGTTTTTCATGCTGATATAATATGTTTTGTCGCTATACTTGGAGAGATGGTCGAGCTGGTTGAAGGCACCGGTCTTGAAAACCGGCGTACATGAAAGTGTACCGTGGGTTCGAATCCCACTCTCTCCGCCATTTATGGCGACTTTTTTTTATCTTTTTTAGTCCGAAAGGCATTCCAATTTCAGATAAACTAAAGATAGCCTTGCTTTTCGTGAAATTATTCTTGTTTGACATGAAAACGCAAATGCTGTACGATAAAACCCATATCCCCTTCAATTTCATTGAATTAGGGGAATTTTTTGAGGCTTCGTGGGTAAGTGTGGGTA
>DIXH01000047.1 GCA_002428605.1 Clostridiaceae bacterium UBA6085 | reverse complement strand
GAGAGAGATTAACTTAATGCCATTGCCCTTTTAGGGGCTGCCCGTAGTAACAATGCGGTTGGCGAACTATTCAATGTGTCTTAAGACACAACTAGTACCATGCCCTTCTAGGGCTGAGCAACCCACCGGTTCTACCGGTGGTGGTGATTTAAATAGTCAGATGAACGCTGACTGGAGGAGCAAAAAAAATAATGTTTTATTTGTTAAACTATTGAACCGGTTCCGAAAGCGAACCGACAATTGTCTCTTTTTGGTTTACAAATCGCTATTCGCTCAAGGTTCAATTGAAAACAAATTAATACTTTAACAATCATACGAGATATTTTGATGAAAATGCTAATTCTAAAAGTAATGCTTTACTTTCCGAGAATATACGTTTACAATGACATTAAGTAGAACCGGTTCCAAATTACAAACAAAATAACGTAAGATTTACCGAAATCTAGAATGCTTAAAACTGTGGTATGGAATGAATATTGATGCGTTAATGATTAAGCAATTATTTTAGCTACTTGAGACGTGCGAAATGAACTGCGTAAATACAGCATATTGCGGAACCGGTACCTGTGAATGATGCCTGAGTTTTACCCTGATCCACGAGGAGGAAAAGTAATGAAGAATGAAAAGACCATCAAGAGCCTGCTGGAAGCAATCGGAGGAATCGACAACGTAAAGAATTTTGAAAACTGTGCCACACGTCTGAGGATCATACTTAAGGATAATACTTTGGTCGATAAGGAGAAGGCGGAGAACGTACCGGGAAGCAAGGGATACTTCTTTAATACAGGACAGCACCAGTTCATATTTGGTACAGGAAAGGTCAATGAGGTGTTCCAGGATTTCAAGGAATATACGAGCATCGACTCTTCTGATTTCAAGGGTGATGTATATGCAAACATGAACCTTGGACAGAAAATAGTAAGAACGCTCGCTGACATACTGATACCGCTCATACCTGCATTAGTAACAACAGGACTCCTGATGGGAGTCAGGGGACTTCTGCTTGAGCTCGGAGTTGAGTTCGGGTCCACAGGCCTCAGCATATTCCAGATGCTTACAGATACTGCTTTCGCATTCCTACCTGTACTCATAACCTATAGTGCGACTAAGAAATTCGGTGGCAATCCTATAATTGGTATCGTAGTAGGACTTATGATGGTTGCGCCACAGCTGCCAAATGCATGGGTTGTTGCTGGCGGAGGGGCAGAGCCGCTTTATGTGAGCCTGCTTGGACTCAGCATACCTCTTGTTGGCTATCAGGGATCGATAATACCAGCAATACTTGCCGGACTTCTGGTATCGAAGCTGGAGAAATGGCTCAGGAGCTTCGTACCTCAGATGATAGACCTTGTGGTGACTCCATTCTTCACGCTTACTATCACAATATTCCTTATGCTGTTCATACTCGGACCTGTGACACATCAGCTTGAAGTGGCAGTCACAGACTTCATAATAGTACTGATTGAAGCACCACTGGGAATAGGCTACATAGTATACGGTGCGCTGCAGCAGCTGGTTGTAATTACAGGCCTGCACCACTCGCTAAGCATCATCGAGCTTCAGCTTCTGGCTGATACCGGCACTAACGTGCTCAATCCTCTTGGAACTGCAAGTATGGCAGGTCAGTTCGGAGCAGCGATTTCCGCTGCAATGCTCATGACAAACAAACTAAAGAAGAGCAATGCCCTTTCATCAACTACTTCGACACTGTTCGGAATCACAGAGCCTCTGCTGTTTGGCGTTAACTTAAGGAGCACCAGGATATTCATATCAGGAATGGCTGGCGGAGCACTCGGCGGATTCGTAACCTACATACTCGGGCTCAAGGCGACTGGAATGGGTATAACCTTCATACCGGGACTCCTTTTGTACACCGGAAGCTCGTCAAGCCTTATACAGTATGTCATTGTAATAGCTGTGGCGTTTGTCACCGGATTCACGCTTGTGAAGATCCAGTCCAGGAAGATAGCTTCAGAGATCAACCAGTAATATTGAAAGCCACTAGGGCGTCCTTCTGAGGATGCCCTGTTGGAGGAGGAGGGTCCATATGGGACTTGAGGCAAACAAATCAATGGAATATCATGTGCTGCCACCAAAGGGTCTCCTGAACGACCCGAACGGTCTGATATACTACAAGGGAATTTATCATGTGTTCTTCCAGTGGAATCCCCATGGTACTGACCATGGATTCAAATACTGGGGACATGCGACGTCTAAGGACCTTGTGAACTACGAATACCATGAAGCCGCACTTGAGCCTGTAGACTGGTTCGATAAAAACGGATGCTATTCAGGGAGTGCCATAGAACATGACGGGAGGCTGTACCTGTTCTATACAGGCAATGTCAAAAGTGACGAAGGCGAGCGTACAAGCTACCAGTGCGCTGCCGTATCAGAGGACGGAATAAGCTTCACAAAGCTGGGGCCGGTTACTGAGCATCCTGACGGCTATACCCAGCATATGAGGGACCCTAAGGTTATGAAGGGTGAGGACGGATATTTCTACATGATCCTTGGAGCCCAGAGGAACGACCTTACAGGGGATACCGTTGTCTACAGGTCAGATGACCTTCATACATGGGAATTTATGGGGTCCGTCATGTCAGTCAGGGAAAAGCTTGGCTACATGTGGGAGTGCCCTGATCTACTGAAACTTGAGGGCAGGGATGTTTTCGTGTTTTCGCCCCAGGGGCTTGAACCGGAAGGATACAGGTTCAATAATATCTTCCAGACAGGCTATTACACAGGCTGCTTCCAGGGTGGAAGGTTCCATTGGGACGGACAGCCTTTCGAGGAGATGGACATGGGCTTTGAGTTCTACGCTCCGCAAACCTTCGTGGACGAGCGTGGAAGGACGATATTGTTCGGCTGGATGGGCACTATGCCATCCCAGATGGAGGAAGCCATGCCTACAGTAAAGGAAGGGTGGATTCATCATCTGACACTGCCAAGGGTAATTGGCTTTGAAGACGGGAGGCTCATCCAAACGCCTGTTGAAGAGCTTAAGGGCCTGAGATGTGAAAAGGAAGAGCTGACAGGGAAAAGAATCGAGTCGGATATACCTGAAAGGGCTTATGAGATGGATATCAGGCTTAATGGTCCTGTTGAGACCTTCGATTTATTGTACCGAAATGAAGTAAGGATAAGCTTCGACTCAACGACAAAAAAATTCACCATCGAAAGGACGAATTGGGCAACATCACTAAGGGAGACCAGAAGCGCCACACTTTGTAGAAACCTTAAGAATATCGCGATATATACCGAAGAGACCTCCATGGAAATATTCATAAATGGAGGAGAAGAGGTATTCTCCCTGAGATATTTCGCAAAAGATATGGACAGTAAGGTGACAGCTGAAATTGAAGGTATAAATTCTACCATGGTACTGGAGTTATACAGGCTTGGATCGGTGAGGAAATAGAGAAGAAGGCGGAAGCTCGTATGGAGCCTCCGCCTTCTTAGCTAATCTATGTATTTTTCGATAAGCGGGATAATATTCTGGGTCCTTGTTTCCATGATGCCTTTGTCGGTTATCTTGATCTCAGGAGATACTGGAAGAGAAAGGGTTGAGAATGACATGATCTCATTAGTGTTGTCATACCCCAGTCTCCTCATTGCTTCCCTGACATTTTGCAGGTCCCGTCCAAGCTTGTCGATTGGAGAGAGGCTCACAATTCCACCGACTTCAAGCCTGACCTCAGCTGTGACAGAGCCATTTTCAACTACCACATATCCGCCGTTGATATCAAGCAGCCTGTTCTGGGCGATGGCCATATCCTCCTTGCTTGTTCCCATGACCATTACATTGTGGTGGTCGTGAGCCCAGGTGGTTGCTATGGCACCTTTATTATGTATCGCATTCTCCACTAATCCGTAAGCTATGTCTCCAGTTTTACCATATCTCTCCATTACCGCTATGAGGGCTGAACCTGATCCTTCCCAGTCAAGACACCCGTCTTTTATATCAACCTTCTTCTGGATCCTTGAAGTGAAGGTGCCGACTTTCTGTATAGCGATGCAGTTGACCAGGGCCTTCCCTGATTCCTTTGACTTGATTGTGAAGTCAGCTGATACTGCTCTCCTGCATCTTATCGAGTCAAGGAACCTTTCAGGAAAGCTGTGAGAATAGGTATCTTTCTTGGTTCTTTCAACCTTTTTGCCATTCTTGAATACTTCTTTTATCCTGAAGAGCTCAAGGTCTTCCAGGAATATGAAGTCAGCAAGCTTACCGGGAGTTATAGAGCCTCTGTCCCTTAACCCCATGCGCCTTGCGGGGGTATAGGTGGCAGCATATATAGCCTTTTCTGCGGGGAGTCCGTATTCTATGGCTTTTCTTACGATCCTGTCAAGGTGGCCGTTAAGCAGCCTGTCTGCCATGACATCATCGGTGATCAGTGCAAAATGTTCGTAGAAGCTGTTCTCATTCAGTACTCCAATATTCTCGGGAGTAAGTGATTTGTCCTGCATTTCAAGGAACATCCCGTTTGATATCTTTTCAAGGATCGACTCGGGTGATTGCTGGGTATGGTCAGCATCGATACCGTGGTAAAGGAACCTTGAGAGATCAAGCCCCGAGACCCTCGGGCAGTGGCCCTCGATCGCAAGGGTAGGCCGCTCTTCATTGCATATCCTTATGATCCTGTTGGAAAGTGAATCCTCATCGGATACTATGTCCTTGAAGTTCATGACTTCACCAAGGCATAACACTCTTGGGTCGCTAAGGAGCTTCCTTATCTCATCTGTTCCTATAGCTCCTCCGGTCGTTTCGAGCATAGGACTTGTCGAAGGTACTGAGCTCGGTATCCCGTAGAAGATATCGAGAAGGGTATCCTCCTTCATGAAGGCTTCTATTCCCTCGATTCCGAAGACATTGGCGATCTCATGGGGGTCAGCGACTACCGTTGTGACACCATGGGGAAGGACAGCATCTGAAAAGATGCCGGGTACTGTCATGGAGCTTTCGATATGCATGTGTATGTCGATAAGCCCAGGAACCATGTGCATCCCTTTAGCGTCAATCCTGACAATAGCAGAAAGGCCCTCTGTGGGGCCTTCTGATATGTGCAGGAATCTGCCGTCCTTTATGTACACTGACTTCTCAGTGAAGCTGTGGGTGAAGGCGTTGTACACCTTCGCATTTTCTATTAAAAGGTCGACCGTTGATTCCATGTCTTCACCTAGTTGTTGAGGGTCTTGTTCCAGGTATCGACCCATCCTGAAAGGATCGGATTTACGAATGAGTAGTCTATTGACTTGGCATTCTTAGCCACATCGCCATAAGTCTTGTTCTTTGCAGTCTCAGCGTCAAGGACGACTCCTGAGTTTACAGGTGCTTCGTTGAGGGACTTGGCTGTAACAGTCTGAAGCTCCTGGCTTATTCTCCAGTCGATGAACTTGTAGGCAAGTTCCTTGTTCTTGGAGTTGACATTGATGTCGATGGTGTTGAAGTTTGCATATGTGCCTGAAGCCGGAACAACGTATTCCACTGCAGGGTCTGCGGCTGAAATTATCGGAATCGCGAAGTCACCAACTACTGCTACTGCTATCTCACCAGATTTGAACATGTTTGCAAGGTCTGAGGACTTTGCGTATGTCTTTACTATGTTCGGCTTGAGTTCAGCAAGAGCCTCAAAGCCTGCAGTTCCGTTGTCAGTCTTGATGTCAACGCCCTTGTAGTCGCTTGCGACATGAACCATAGCAGGTCCGAAGGTCGTAGCTATGTCAGGTATGGATATCTTGCCTGCAAGTGAAGGATCCCAAAGGTCTTCCCATGAATCTATCTCCATGCCGGCTGCTTCCTTGTTGTAGATTATACCGATGCTGTTGACGGTGTAAGCCGGGCCGAACCCCTTGTCGGTTATTCCCTTTGTGCTCGCAATAAGCTTAGCGGCATTTGGTATCTTTGAGTAGTCGATCTTCTCGAAGAGACCCTTCGCATAACCCTTCGCTGCGGTAGCCTGTGACAATTCGATGAGGTCTACGCCTGCTGCCGGATTTGACTCAAGCTTTGTGTACCTTTCTGATGTAGTTCCTGTCTCGACGATGATCTCGACATTGTTGGCCTTCTCGAAAGGCTCATAGATATCCCTTGTCACGATATCCTCGCTTAGTCCGAAGGTTGATATGACGAGCTTTGTTGGCTCCTCGGCCTTCTTTGCGCATCCTGCGAGCACTGTTACTGTAAGGGCAGCGGTCATTACGATTGCTAATACCTTTTTCATTGTTTACTCCTTTTTTCTGGTCAAACCAGTATTATTTTATTTGATGGAAGATAGAGCTTTAGCTCGTCTCCCGGTTCCTTGATGTTGTCGTCTGGTCCGTTGACTATGATTTTACCGAGCTTGGTATCCACCTCATACTGGTAGCTCTTGCCGAGGAATGTCCTGACCAAAACCTTGCCGGTCACCATGTTGGATGTTTTTTCAGATGACGCTTCAAGGATTTCAATATCGTCAGGCCTTATTGTCCCGAGTACAGGACCATCTGATGACTCCTCCGTCCTGAACAGGCTTCCGTCCTTTGCCCTGAACATTCCATCACCTGAAGGCTCAAGCTCTATGAAGTTCTCGAAGCCAATGAACCTTGCAACGAATTCCGTTGCCGGCTTCTTGTAGATGTTCTCCGGAGTATCATACTGTTCGATGACACCCTTGTTCATTACTGCTACCTTGTCCGATATGGAGAAGCACTCCTCCTGGTCATGGGTGACGAATACTGAAGTTATGCCGAGCTCCTTCTGTATCCTCTTGATCTCAACCCTCATGCCCACTCTGAGCTTGGCGTCAAGGTTTGAGAGTGGCTCGTCAAGAAGGAGAAGCTTAGGTTCTATGACAAGAGCTCTCGCAAGAGCGACCCTCTGTCTCTGGCCTCCTGAAAGCTGCCTTGGGTACCTGTCTGCAAATTCTCCGAGATGAGTCGATTCGAGGATGGCATTGACCTTCCTATCAACTGCTTCTGGGGTTTCTTTTCTCAGCTTCAAGCCGAATGCTATGTTTTCCCTTACTGTCAGGTGGGGGAAGAGGGCGTAGCTCTGGAATACCAGGCCGAAGTTCCGCTTGTGCACAGGTATCTTTGTCATGTCTTCGCCTGCGACTGTCAGGGTGCCTTCCGAAGGCTCTATGAGTCCGGCAATGACCCTAAGGGTGGTAGTCTTTCCGCAGCCGCTGGGACCGAGGAGAGAGACAAGCTCGCCCTTTTCTATTGAAAGGTTCAGTTCCTGGAGTATCCTTGTCTTCTTGTCGTAGGTGACTCCTATGTTCTTAAGATCCAAAAATGACATTTGAAAGCCTCCTATTTATTGACCGCTGAAATTCCCATCGTCTTTTCGATGAGGAACATCAGGACCACAGTGCCTGCCATGAGCAGCACGGACACAGCAGAAACGGTGGGGTCGTAATAATATTCGATGTAGTTCATGAGAGCTGCAGGAAGCGTCCTTACTCCCGGTCCCGACAGGAACATTGATACAGGTATGTTATTGAAGGAATTGATGAACGCAAGCATGAATGCAGCAAATATTGCAGAGGTGAGGTTTGGAAGGACGACCTTCATGAATGCCTTGAGCTTTCCGCATCCAAGGGTCCAGGCGACCTCCTCGATGGAAAAGTCAAACTGTTCAAGGCTTGACCCCACGACCCTTATGACATAAGGGACGGATATCAAAAAATGTCCAAGAAGAAGCCCTGAATAAACCTCAATTCCAAGCGATACGACTATGAACTGATAGAGCGAGTAGCCTACAACGACTCCGGGAACTATCGTCGGAGACAGGAAGAAGCTCTTAATCCTGCTTTTTCCGGCAAGCTCCGACCTTGAAAGGGCATACGCTGCAGGAATTCCTATAATAAGCGCCAATATCGTCGCAGCGAGACCTATCTGGAGACTTAAGGTAAAGCCTGATACGAAGGTCCTTGATGCGAAAATATTGCTGTACCATTTAAGCGTGAATCCTTCTATCGGGAATTCAATCGTTGATCCTTCACCGAAAGAAGTCACAACAATTATCGCAAGCGGTATGAACATGAACATGAACACGAGGAAGGAGAATGCCGTTAGAAGCCTGTTCTTTCTCATTTAAGCACCCCTCCTGTCAAGCCTTTCAGCTATGGTATTAAGTATCTTCATGACGATCAGTGTGGCAAGTATCATTATTGCAGCTACTATGCCGGCACCGTTCCAGTCTCCGAGAGTCATGGCCTTCTGGTAGATGAAGGTTGCGAGCATCATGTTCTTGTTGCCACCAAGAAGCTGAGGTGTAGTATAGGCTGTCATGGCGCCTGTGAATACGAGGACGCTTCCGACGAGTATGCCGGGCATGCTGAGTGGGAGAATTACCTTCATGAATACCTTGCCCCGGCCTGCTCCGAGAGTCTCTGCAGCCTCCACGACCTCAGGCTCGATGTTTTCCATTACACCCACCAGGGTTATTATCATTATAGGAAGGAACAGATACACGGTACCCACAAGTATGGAAAACTCTGTATATAGCATTGTGATCGGTGCAGATACGACTCCAGATGCAACTAGCAGGTTGTTGAGGACTCCGTTCTTTCCCAGTATGTTTATCCAGGCGAAGCTTCTTACAACTGAATTGGTCAGCATCGGGAACATGGAGAGGGCCATAAGGAAGCTTCTCATGCTCTTCCTTGTCCTCGAAATGTAATATGAAGTGGGAACACCCAGCAGTATGCATACTACAGAAGCTATTGCGGATATCCTGAGGGTCCTTGCAAGTATCTTCAGGTTGAACTCATCCTTGAAAAAGTTTATGTAGCCCTCGAANNCAGAAGTACGAGTCCGGGAGCCAGGAAAAACAAAGCGTTTCGTTTGTTCATCAAAATTCCTCCGGTAAATTGGCATTAACATTAAGGATTTATAATTTGCATCAGAATCAACTTCAAAGTCAGCCCTGATACACATGGTATTATATCTGATTATACAGAAAAAGACAAACGATTAACTTGAAAATCAAATAAAAATTCGTGTTATGTGAGGATCTGATATTATCATGGAGTACATACATTTCGCTATTATATTATTAATGGTAATATTTCATGATCCATAACAATCCGAAAAGAGTAACACTGTTACTTACAAAGGTTCACCGGTCATGATTAAATGCCGCAACAGGCCTGATTCCATTTCAAATAATCTTGAATATATGCTAAAATTATACTCATGATAGGCGGGTAAGCATCCGCCACAGGAAGGAGGGGTCCATTTGAAGGAAGCTGCAAGGAAGCCTGCTGCGAGGATAAGCGCCAAGCCGAATGCTAAGGCTTCGACTGCCAAAAGAAGCGGAACCCGAAAGACTGCTGCAAAGACTGCAGCAAGGTCTGCAGCTAAGGCTACAGCAAAGAAGAAGGATGATATATTCGGAGGAGAAATGCTCGGCCTCGCCCTGACGGGTACCGGCATATTCATAGGAGTGACCCTTTTTTCGGGAAATTCAGGAGTTCTCGGCAAAACCATAGGTGAAGCGGTATTTGCAGCATTCGGAATAACTGCATATGTGGTGCCTCTCCTGTTCCTGCTGTCAGGAGTTTCCCTGATACTTAGAAGACCGGGAATATTTTCAAACAGGAGAACCTACGGCGCGATGCTGCTAATTACGACCGTAGCAATGATCATGTCACTCAACAGGATGGAGAGCATCCATTCGGTTGGATTCTTCACGACAATGAAGAATCTCCTGAACCTTGAGGACAGGTATCACGGAGGTATCCTGGGCCTGATTTTCGCGACTCCTCTTTACAGGCTCATTGGGCCGGTAGGTGGCTACATAGTCGCAGGATGCCTTGCCATACTTTCAGGAGTCCTCGTCTTCAACACGACCGTCTACGACTCGCTCAGGAAGGGCAACCAGGTAAGGCTTGCAACCAGAGACATGATGATGAAGAGGACCCTTAATAAGGAAGTGAAGGGTGCGGGAAAGCTTGAGGAAGAGAAGCGGATTGAGGAGAAGATGAAGATCCTCGACATTATGAAGAAGGGTGAGGAACCGAAGGCTGAGGTCAGGAATGAAGTCAAGGCTGAAGCAATCCTTCCTGATCCCGAAAGGTTCCAGAAGAGTCCTTTCATAAATGTGCTTGAGGAGAAGATCCAGCAGGAAGAAGTGAAGGCTGAAGAAAAGAAGCCTGAAATCATAATTCAAACTGCACCTGTAGAGGTGGTTCTCCATGAAGAGCATGAAGAACCGGAGGAAGACTTTGAGGACCTAGTGCCGCTTAAAGGGCATCAGATCGATATAGACATAGAGAGTGTGGGAGTCAAGGAAAAGCCCAAGCCGAGGTACCATTACCCCGAGATCGGCCTGTTAAAGGAAAACATCAAGGGAATGCTTGAGCGGGAGGACATGACTGAGATCAGGGACAATGCCAGGAAGCTCGAGGAGACACTGATGAGCTTCGGGGTAGAAGCACATGTCATCAACGTATCAAAGGGACCTTCCGTCACAAGGTATGAGCTCCAGCCAAAGGCAGGGGTTAAGGTGTCCAGGATAGTGAGCCTTTCTGATGACATAGCCCTTGGGCTTGCGGCAAGCGGAGTAAGGATTGAAGCTCCTATTCCGGGTAAGGCTGCAGTAGGTATTGAGATCCCGAACCGTGAGACGACTCCTGTTTATCTCAGGGAAGTCATCGAATCGAAGGAGTTCCAGAAATCCACGAAAAAGATTGCGGTAGCTTTGGGTAAAGACATTTCCGGTGAGAGCATTATCGGTGACCTGACAAAGATGCCACATGTGCTGATAGCAGGAGCGACAGGCTCAGGAAAATCAGTCTGCATTAACTCCCTTATCATATCGATCCTGTACAAGTACAATCCTGACGAGGTCAGGCTGCTCATGGTGGACCCCAAGGTCGTCGAGCTAAACGTATATAATGGCATACCTCATCTACTCATACCTGTGGTCACAGACCCTAAGAAGGCTGCAGGCGCTCTCAACTGGGCAGTGAATGAGATGACAAGAAGATACCAGAGCTTTGCTGAATATGGCGTAAGGAACATAGAAAGCCATAACGAGCTTGCAAAGAAGAAGAAGGAGCTTACAAAGCTTCCTTATATAGTTATAGTCGTAGACGAGCTTGCGGACCTTATGATGGTGTCAGCAAACGAGGTAGAGGACTATATTGCAAGGCTTGCACAGATGGCGAGGGCAGCTGGCATGCATCTTGTTATCGCTACTCAGAGGCCGTCAGTTGATGTCATAACTGGTGTAATCAAGGCTAACATTCCTTCAAGGATATCCTTTGCTGTTTCAAGCTCCATAGATTCGAGGACGATCCTTGATTCAGGAGGGGCTGAAAAGCTTCTTGGGAAAGGCGACATGCTTTATTATCCGGTAGGAGAACAGAAGCCGAAGAGAGTCCAGGGGGCATTCATCTCTGAAGAAGAGGTTGAAGCCATAGTTGCCAGGATCAAGGTTCCTGATTCGGAGCTCTCTTATAGCGAAGAGATCATAAACCATATCGAAAAGGGAAGAGAGGATGGCGAGTCCGAGGAAGACGGAGACGAGCTGTTCGACGAGGCTGTGAAGGTCGTAGTCGAATACCAGCAGGCCTCCACTTCATTCCTTCAAAGAAGGATGAGGATAGGATACAACAGGGCTGCAAGGATCATGGACCAGCTCGAGGAAAGAGGCGTCATATCCGGCAAGGATGGAGCCAAACCAAGGCAGATACTATACAAGAATACAGAGATTTAAGTCCGGGATTAAGATGCCCGAACGGATGGAGATGTGAAATGAACTTACCTAACAAGATAACGGTATTCAGGATGGTACTCGTGCCTTTTTTCCTGCTTCTTGTTGCGATTGAAGCAATACCGTTCAATATAACCATAGCTACTGTGATTTTCATCGTAGCCTCAATAACCGACCATATAGACGGCCACCTGGCGAGAAAATACAACCTTGTGACTGATTTTGGAAAGCTTATGGATCCACTGGCTGACAAGATACTAGTGACATCCGCACTTATCGCCCTTGTTGAGTTCGGTGAGATAAGCACCTGGATGGTAGTTATAATCATTGCAAGGGAATTTGCAGTATCTGGATTAAGGTCTATAGCTGCCGGGGATGGGAAGGTCATCGCTGCAAGCTTCTGGGGAAAGGTGAAGACCACGACGCAGATGATAGCGATAATAGGATTCCTTTTAAAACTTATTGGAGAAAGAGAAGAGTATATGGTTAAGATCTTCGAATCTGTGCCATTCCTTGATGGATTCTTCAAAATAGTGCCCATGGCAGCCATGTATCTCGCTGTATTCTTCACACTTATGTCCGGGATCGACTATTTCGTAAAGGGATGGAAGTATATAGATTCAAATAAGTAGCAAGTGCTAAGAATTCCGTAAATTGGGAACAGTGTGAATGCAAAAAACGTTACTTTTGCTGAATATGAATGCTGCTGCGCCAGATTCAACATTGTTGGGCGTGCTATTAAAACCCCAAATTTTGTTTTAGTAATATTGCGATAATCGAATTAATAATAAGTCCTGTTCAAGATTCAGATTAGTCTTGGATAGGACTTCTTTAATTGAGTAAGCTGGATCTACTTATTTCAGGGGTGTTAGCATGTCATCCACTGGACAAAAAAGAAAAGTAGAATTATAATAACTGTATCGTAATAAAGTTTATTTAAATACAGTTAGGAGGCCAACATGTTCATTGGGAGAGAAAAAGAACTCCAGATTCTTGAAAAGAGAATAGTTTCAAAAGGATTTGAGTTTGGTATGGTCTATGGACGCAGAAGGATAGGCAAGACAAGGCTTCTTCAGGAGATTGTAAGTAGACATAATGCCATATACTTCGTGGCAAATGAGATGGGACTCGAGTACAATATTAAGCAATTGAGCGCTACAATCGCAGCATATTATGATGAATCTTTTACCTTTACTGATTTCGATAGTATATTTCAGTATCTGGCCAAAAGAAGTCAAGAGCAACAGACGATATTTATTCTGGATGAGTTTACATACCTTATGTCATCGAGCAAAGAATTGCTATCAATCATTCAAAATTCAGTTGACCAGTATCTTTTGAACTCAAACGTAAAGATGATACTTTCCGGAAGCCATGTAGGAATGGTGGAAGATGCCATTTCGTATAAGAAACCTCTTTACGGCAGAACAACTTTCAAAATTAAATTAGAGCCTTTTGATTACTACGATTCATCAAAATTCTATCCGAATATGTCTCAAGAAGATAAAGTGAGACTCTACAGCGTATTTGGTGGGGTTCCCTTTTATGCAAGCAGAATAGATGATTCAAAGAGTGTCAAAGAGAACATTTTAAACCTGATTATTGAAGAAGGAGCAGCGTTTGAAGATGAGATTTACTTTTTTTTAAGTCAGGAAGTGAGAAGTATAAACACGTATGGGAAGATTTTAAATGCTATTGCATCTGGAGCAACTAAACTCAGTGAGATCGCATCAAAAAGCGGAAGTGCTAATACGGGAACTACCTCGAAATACGTTGACCTTTTAATCACTCTTGGAATTGTCGAAAAAGAAGTATGCTTCGGTGAAAAGAGCAACTCAAAAAAGACTATATACCGATTGAAAGATCAACTATTCAATTTTCATTTTACATTCATCGAAAAAAACAAGTCCAGAAAAGTGGTAATGAAACCTGAAAACTTCTATGATATTGTGATTGAGCCTCATTTAGATGAGTTTGTTTCCTTCGAATTTGAGAATATCTGCATTGACTTTCTTAAGCGAAAATACGCTTCAACTATTCAAGAAATTGGACGTTACTGGTATAACGATGCATCAAAACGACAAGATATTGAAATAGATATTCTAATGGAAAGCAGTGATGAGCTATATGCATTTGAATGCAAGTGGACTAATGACAAGATTGACAGACACATTGAAAGCGCCTTGGAAGACAAGACAATAATCTTTAAGAGTATAAATTTGGGTTTTTTTTCAAAGAGGGGATATGGAAGCAATATGAAGAACGAAGCACATTTGCGATACCAGGTTCATGATTTGTATGATTTGGAATGATCTAAACTTGTATATGATCAATAATAAGTTTCAATGATGGGGTATGAATACAAGAAGGCCTTGAAAAATGTTGATTAAAAGCTTGCGCAAACTAGTGACTTAAGTCGTGAGTTAGCAAGCAAAATCAGAGCTGACTCCAAATTCAGGTAATAACGTATATCAAGTAATAATAACTATCAAACGCCTTGAATTATAGTATTAACACTATACATATGTTAATATTTAATTGAGGTGTTTAATGACTAAAATAAATTATGGACGAGGATATGTCTATTCAATCCAATATCATTTGGTCTGGTGCGTAAAGTACCGCCACGATATCCTGATCGGACAGGTGGATAAGGATGTGAAGGAATTGTTAAATCTGATTGCTGCAGACAATGATGTGAATATCCTGGAGATGGAATCGGATAATGACCATATACATATGCTGATCGAATGCAAACCTCAGCACTATATCCCAAACGTTGTTAAAGCTTTCAAAGGAGTGACTGCAAGGCTTTTATTCAAGAAGCATCCTGATTTGAAGGATCGGTTATGGGGTGGCCATCTGTGGAATCCCAGCTACTTTGTTGCAACTGTGAGTGAAAATACCGAGGAACAAATACGTCAGTACATACAGAGCCAGAAAAAGAAATGAGACAGTTCAAACTTTGACATCAGTGGAGGTGAGTGAATTGCAGCATAAGGCCTATGAATACCGAATTTATCCGAATAAGAAACAGGAAACGCAGATTGCAAAGACGATTGGTAGTTCAAGGTTCGTGTACAACCATTTCCTTGAGATGTGGAACAAGGAATATGAGGAGACCGGCAAAGGGCTGACTTATGTTGCCTGCTCCAAGCTTCTGACTGAGCTTAAGAGGGCACCGGAAACAAAGTGGCTATCTGAAGTGGATAAATTTCCGCTCCAGAATTCACTCCAGAACCTGTCAGATGCATTCTTCCGCTTTTTCAAAGGACAGAATGAGCATCCCCGGTTCAAGAGCAAGAAGAGTCCCAGACAGAGCTACACAACTCAGTATACGAACAACAATATTGCAGTATCAGGAAATTTCCTTAAACTGCCAAAACTAGGTTTGGTCAAGTTTGTAAATAGTCAGGAGCTAAAAGGCCGGATACTGAATGCTACAGTACGCAGAAATCCGAGCGGCAAATATTTTGTATCAATCCTTTGTGAGGAGAAAATCAGCGAATTGCCCAAGACTGACTCAGCTATCGGTATTGACCTTGGAATCACTGACTTTGCAGTTCTTTCTGAAGGTGAGAAGAAGGACAACAACCACTTCACCCTGCAAATGGAAAAGAGGCTCAAACGGGAGCAGCGAAAGCTGTCACGGATGCTATTGGGTGCAAAGAAGAAAGGGATCAGCCTTTCTGATGCAAAGAATTACCAGAAGCAAAAATGCAAGGTGGCAAGACTTCATGAAAAGGTTGCTAACCAGCGGAATGAATTCCTGAACAGGCTCAGTACAGAGATAGTCAAAAACC
>DIXH01000060.1 GCA_002428605.1 Clostridiaceae bacterium UBA6085 | reverse complement strand
CAGTATGGTTTTGTGAAGTGGATAAGTTCTCGCTCCACAATTCCCTTCGTAATCTGTCGGATGCCTTCTCCCGCTTTTTCAAAGGACAGAACGAGCATCCCCAGTTCAAGAGCAAGAAAAATCCGAGACAAAGCTACACTACACAATTCACGAACAACAACATTACAGTATCAGGAAATCACCTGAAGCTGCCTAAGCTGGGACTTGTCAAGTTTGCAGAAAGTAGGGAGATGAAAGGACGTATACTGAATGCCACAGTACGAAGGAAACCGAGTGGGAAATTCTTCGTATCAATCCTATGCGAAGAGGATATCTGTGAATTGCCTAAGACTGACTCCGCAGTCGGAATTGACCTCGGAATCATTGACTTTGCGATTATGTCAGATGGCAGCAGGAATGACAACAACCATTTTACCAGGCAAATGGAAGAGAGGCTGAGACGTGAGCAGCGAAAGCTTGCAAGGCGGGCACTTGCTGCGGAGAAAAGGGGCATACGCCTGTCTGAAGCCAGGAACTATCAGAAGCAAAGGCGAAAGGTAGCCAGGCTCTATGAAAAGGTTGCGAACCAGCGAAATGAATTTCTGAACAAACTCAGTACAGAGATAGTCAAAAACCACGATATCATCTGTATCGAAGACCTAAATGTGAAGGGCATGATGCGCAACCACAAACTGGCAAAAAGCATTTCTGATGTATCATGGACGAGCCTTGTATCGAAACTGCAGTACAAGGCTGCCTGGTATGGAAAAGAAGTCATCAGGATAAGCAGGTGGTTTCCGTCAAGTCAGATATGCTCAGAGTGCGGCCATAAGGACGGGAGGAAGCCACTCAATGTAAGGGAGTGGACCTGTCCTGTTTGTCATGCCCACCATGACCGCGATGTCAATGCAGCAATAAATATACTGGCTGAGGGACTCAGAATAAGAGCTCTGACTCCGGGGTCTTAGCAATACAAAAACAACAAGAACCGCAGGAATTGCGGGGATAGCTTGGTAAACAAGAGAAACCTCTGTCGGTAAAGAAATAAGCCGGTAAGTATGCTCTATTCCCAAGAATCTCGTGACTTTAGTCATGAGAGCGTTCAAGACCTGATCCCTTAACTTGAGCTATGAATTCTATTTCAATCAAATTTTCCTTATAGATTCTTGATATTCCATCAACCGGATCAACATCATCAATGAACACCTCATCAATAAAGGCTTTTACTAGATTGATCTTCTTTTTTGGCTTATGAATATTAGGGTATAGAAAATCAATATCTTTAGTGCTGATGCTGTGTGAAAATCCTGATTCAAACAAATCTTCATAAAGATATTCAACCCAGCTGCCGATAAGCATAACATGTCGCAATAAGCCAACTCCATCAAGCACACGGATAGTTGCCCAGAAGCAATCAAGTTGTTCTTGATTCATAATACACCTACTTTAGAGCTTTTTTGATTTCATATTCCTCATTCTTTAAGTCTTTTAGAACGTTTGAAAAATATTTGCGCCTTTCGATTGATTTCCGCAGAGACTCAATATCAGTGTTTTCAAATTTGCCAAGATACTTTCTTATGACCCTTTTACCATCCCTGAATTTTAGATAACAGTAACGATGGCCATTTCTCTCTACAATTTCTATTATGCCCTTGGGGAGATTATTTAACTCATTAGTATATGCATTTTGCATCTTTAGATTCCTTGCTAGCTCTTCTTCTAGAACAGTACGGATTACTGTCTTTTCACCTGATTTCATCATAGTACCTCCATGTATTATGTGCTACAAATAATCGAAAAACTGGAAAGTGTAGCACATAACTAAGTATAATTTATGTGCTACATTTTGTCAATTTTGGTATAAAATGTAGCACATAAATCCTGTACTATGGCTGTGATTATTAAAGGTATGATTCAAAAACAGGTCTTGAAATCAATTATGATCGTGTTCAGCTGATGGTGTCAGGAACGCCTTGTAGGTCTTGTCTATACCAATCGCTCCAAGCGGGGCGGTGACCATTATGGCAAGGACCGCAACAGAGAGTATGGTTCCTCCTGCCGGAACGCCCATGGCAAGAGGTATGGAGCCAATGGCAGCCTGGACTGTTGCTTTTGGAAGATAGGCTATTGCACAGAATAGCCTTTCCTTCAATGTCAGGTTTGTACCGGACACGCTGATTGCTACTCCTACCATACGGACAATGAGTGCAGAGAAAATCAGGATAAGTGCCTTCACACCTGTACCACCAAGTGCTGTTATGTTTACGGCTGCACCGACAAGAACGAAGAGAAGGATCTCTGATCCTACCCAGATCTTGGAGAACTTACCCATTATTCTCTTTGCAAGGAGTTCATATGTCTTAAGGATTGTGCCGCCGATTGCCATGACTGCAAGGAGTCCTGACACGGGGAACCAGGGTTTAAGCACTTCTTCCAGTGAAACCATCAGCATTGATACGCTGAGAATGATGAGTACCTTGATCGTATCTCTCATATGGAACATCTTGAATATCCTGACAAGGATGTATCCTGCAAGTATTCCTACCGCTATTCCGGATACTACCGATACAGGTACCTTAAACAGGCTTGCTGCATCGAAGCCTGAGCCTCCATGCATTCCAAGGAATGCCGTAAACAGGACTATGACATAGACATCATCAACTGATGCTCCTGCCATAATCATCTGAGGTATCTTCTTATCCCTTCCATATCCTGATTCCATAAGATGGATCATCCTTGGGACTACTACAGCCGGTGAAACAGCTGCAAGCACAGTACCGAGTATTGCCGCTTCAAGTCTTGTGACTCCAAGTAGTGAAGGTGCCAGTAGAGTCACTGTGAGGAGCTCGAAGGTAGCAGGTACAAAGCATAGAAGGAATGCAGGACGTCCGACTTTCTTGAGGTCCTTAAGGTCAAGCGATAGACCAGCCCTTGCAAGTATCACGATGAGGGCTATCTGTCTCAGCTCAGCTGAAATATCGAGGATCTCAGGTGAGATCAGATCAAGTCCGTATGGTCCAAGGATTATTCCGGTTGCTACCATGCCGAGCAGCCCTGGCAGGCCAAGCTTTCCAAGGATTCCGCTAAGTGTGAAGCCTATAAGCAGTATAAGTGCGATAGATGTAAGCATAGAGCCCTCCTTCAAATAAAAAAGCCGATGGTTCTGGATCAGAGATCGCAGAAGTCATCAGCATAAAATGCGGTTCTGGCATCAGCCATGGGAGACGTTCATTCCCGTATGTAAATATTAGCATGGTAGAATGCTATTATGCAATGTTAAGTTCCAGGCAGCATTCGTTAATTTTTGGAAAACAATATGGTATTTAAAACCATATTAGTTGGGTGCAATGTATAATGGAAAGACAGTAGATGTTGCATATTTTTGGAGGTAACCATGGAAAACAATTTTAATGAGATGAGATACAGGGATCTTCCCCCTGATGAGAAAAGGGAGAGACTAAAGGAAATATTCAAGGTGTTCATTAAACTCGGAGTAACTGCGTTCGGAGGTCCGGCGGCTCATACTGCCATGATGGATGAGGAAGTGGTAAAGAAGAGGAAATGGCTGTCCCGTGATAAATTCATGGACCTTATTGGAGCCACCAATCTGATACCAGGACCAAACTCAACTGAGCTCGCTATTCATCTGGGCTTTGACAGGGGAGGACTTGCGGGGCTTTTCATAGCCGGTATTTCCTTCATATTGCCTGCCATGCTTATTGTTCTATTTTTCGCCTGGATGTATGTGTCATATGGTTCGCTGCCTGAGCTTACAGGTGCATTATATGGCATCAAGGCGGTAATCATGGCAATAATACTCCAGGCCCTTTACAGGCTGGGGAAGTCCGTTATCAAGGGGTGGCTCGCTGCAGTTTTTGCAATTGTGGTTGTTGGACTTTCGCTGTACGGTGTTAAGGAGATCCCTCTCCTCCTGATGGCAGGCGTTGCTATGCTCGTCATAAGGAACAGCGGCCTTTTGAAGGGTAAGCTGTTCTCATTGTGGTATATGCCTCTGGCAGGCATCACAGCTGCTATTCCAAAGCCACTGGGCAATATGGAGGTGTCTGGTATATTCCTCACCTTCCTTAAGATAGGCTCGGTCCTTTATGGTAGCGGATATGTGCTTATCGCTTTCCTGAGGTCGGAGTTCGTCGATAATTTTGGAGTGATAACCAACCAGCAGCTGCTTGATGCGGTCGCTGTGGGACAGTTCACTCCGGGTCCGGTGTTTACCACAGCCACATTCGTAGGATACCTCATACAGGGAATACCGGGTGCCGTAGCCGGAACCATTGGTATATTCCTGCCATCTTTCCTTCTGGTCTGGCTTCTCAATCCTGTTATTCCGAAGCTCAGGTCATCTAGGGTCTTTTCTGCCATACTTGATGGAGTGAATATAGCTTCCATGGGTCTCATGGCTTCGGTTACTCTGAAGCTCGGAATGGAGTCCATAGTGGATCCGCTCACAATAGCGCTTTTTGCGGCATCCTTTGCGGTGCTGATGAAGACAAAGCTTAATTCAGCATGGCTGATAGTTGCAGGCGGTCTAGTTGGATACGCTGCGCAGCTGATATAGGAGAAAATGATGGAATTTAATGAGGTAATGGAATATCTGAAGTCTAAGGGAAATGATGCCACGAAGAAGATCTATTTCTCCCATGGTGCCAGGGAGCCTCTCTTTGGAGTTAAGACAGGAGACCTGAAGGAGATCATCAGGAAGATAAAAAAGGACCATGAGCTTGCACTAAAGCTTTATGAGTCAGGAAACTCTGACGCCATGTATCTTGCGGGCCAGATCGCAGATGTGTCCAAAATGGATATGGAGGCTTTGGACAGGTGGGTCTCACAGGCATACTGGAGCATGCTGTCGGAAAGATGTGTGCCTGTAGTTGCAGCAAAGTCAGCATTTGGCCTTGAAGCAGCCAGAAAGTGGATAAGAAGCGATGATGAGATGACTGCATGCGCAGGATACGGGACGTTCTCCACGATGTTCTCATTCATGGAGGATGAGGCCTTCGACCTTGACGAGATAAGGAAGATAGTCGATGACGCAGCTTTAAGGATACAGGATGAAGGAGTGCATCTGCAGAATGCCATGAAGAACTTTCTGGTTCTGACAGGCCTTTATATCGCACCACTCTATGACTATGTGCTCGCAGCCAGTGAGAATATCGGAAGGATAAAGCCGGCAATTGCCGAAAACAACTGCAATATCCAGACGGTGACCGATTACCTCGTAAGATACAAGGACAGGGTCGGGAAGAAGATCAAGAAGATGGAAAGATGAAAGGAGCCCATGGCGTGTGCCATGGGCTCCTCTGATATTCTATCCAAGCTTCATGTCTCCAGGCTTGATATGGCCTTTCTTTCGCATTATCTCGGAAAAAATAAGCGTAAGTATCGCCGGCAGGATGAAGTGCAGGAGAGCAATGAGCATGAGTGTCCTTGAGCTTGACCCCATTGCGTCGATCGTAGCGAACTGTCCTACGAGTCCTGAGGTCCCCATACCTGCACCAAGCTTCGTACCCTCCATCTTGAACACATAGCTTGCCACCGGACCTAGTATTGCGGCTGATAGGGTGGGAGGTATCCATATCTTGGGATTCTTTATGATGTTCGGGATCTGCAGCATTGAAGTGCCCAGTCCCTGGGATATGAGTCCGCCTATGCCGTTCTCCCTGAAGGAGGCTACCGCGAAGCCCACCATCTGGCATGCACAGCCTACGGTGCTTGCGCCTGCCGCTATGCCGGAGAGACCTAAAGATACAGCAAGGGCTGCGGAGCTTATAGGCAGCGTAAGGACTATACCCATTATTGTTGATACAAGGATGCCCATGGGTATTGGCTGAAGCTCTGTAGCCAGGTTCACCATACTGCCTACTAAGGTCATGAATGAAGCTATGTAGGGTGCGATATAGTTTCCTATGAGTCCTCCAACTACAATGACTGAAAGAGGAACGAGGACTATGTCAACCTTTGTCTTGCCTGCTATCCTCTTTGAAAGCTCTGCACCTGCAAGGGCGGCGACGAAAGCACCTACAGGTTCGCCTATCCTGATCAGGGCTGCCCCATCAACGAACCGAACGGTCCCTGCGCCTATGGCACCTGTAACCGCAGATGCGAAGATTCCGAGTGGGGGTGCCCCAACGCTGTAGGCAACAGCCACACCAATTGCCGGACCCATAAGGTCCTGAGCGATGGTACCGAAATTTACCATGAAAGGTATTCCCAGTATCTTTCCGATCTGGGAGACTATGAGTCCGATTAAAAGTGATGAAAAGAGCCCGAGGGCCATTCCGTTCAATACCTTGACCAGGTATCCCCTGATATCTGGGATCCTGCTGATTTTCTTAGCCATGAGATTCTCCTTTTGCCCTTTGGGCGAGTGATTCCCTATGGGTTAAGGATATTTTATTTTTTTGCCAATATCAATGGGCATGCTGATTTTTCCCATAAAAACAGCTGAGATGAATTCTTTATGCTTATCATAACCACATCGGTCCTGATAGTAGGAATTCATCCCAGCCTTGGTATGGTATTTAGTGTACTAATCAATGTACACTCCTTTCTTTTCGGTTACCTCTGTTGCAGATTCTGAGCGTTCAACACCTATGACAACTTGTGCCTTTTGTTATCTCAGGAGGTGCAGTTTTGGTTAACCATTGAAGATGTCCTGCTACAGTATCTTGAATCTTCTGTGCATTTGCAACATACTTGCTTTCTCAAGGTTCGTATGTCTAACACGTGCGGTTTAGGTCAGGTCTTTGATGGTTTAGGTCATCTTGTCTTGATGGTTAAATGTCACTTTCTTGATGGTTTTTGGTCATCTTGTAATAGTGGTCTAGTCATCTTGGTTTGATGGTCTTGATCATCTGGTTAGTTGGTTTGGTTTGTCTTGGGTTGGTCTACCGCAGGTTTTTCAATGCCAGCCATTTTCAAAATGTTCTATTCTCGAATTGTATTAGAACTTCTTCTTGTATGTATTATATGATATGCGGGTTTTAAGGGCAAATGATGAATTAACTGAAAAATCAGATAACGCGCATGTGGCTATCTGATACTTCCTCAAACTTATTCTTGCTCGCTCATGCTCCGTTTTTCACTGTGAACTTTTTTGTCAATCATATATATTTTTAGGTGTATCAGGTGCGGTTTTGGTCGAACTTGAAGTACATGTTGTGCTGTAAGGTGAGTATAGTTATATAAAATGCCTGTTGAAGATTAAGGGGAATTCAACTATTCCATGTTCTGCTACGGCTCTTGTTTGACTTTCTTATAGGGTTGAATTTACTTTTTCAAAAGACATACATGACATAATTTTCATGTCGGCCAAAAAGGCTATTGACACCCGACCTGTTAAAAAATATACTATTAGTTGCGGTCAAAATCATTGGACCGCAGCGCAATAATAGGATATTCGGAGGATTTATGGAAGACAGGATTCAGAAGGTAAAAGTGGTAGTTGCAGATCCGTCGGCGTTGGGACTTTTCGGGCTTGCAATGGTAACACTGGTAGCGTCATCGCAGAAGCTTGGACTTACACATGGCACATCGCTTGTAATTCCATGGGCAATATTTTTGGGCGCTTGCGCACAGCTGTATGCAAGCATCATGGACGGCAAGCACAACAACACATTCGGCATGACAGCGTTCGGAGGATATGCGTTCTTCTGGCTCGGAGTGGCAATGACCTGGCTCGTACAGGCAGGTTTCTTCGGTGAAGCGCTCAAGGCTGCGGCAGATCCAAGGCAGCTTGGCGTTGCATTCCTAGGTTACCTCATTTTCTCTGTCTTCATGACAGTAGGTGCCATGGAGACCCACAAGGTCCTGTTCACCATATTCTGTCTCATTGACCTCCTTTTCATAGGACTTACACTTTCATCATTCGGAATCATGCACGAGTTCACACACGGACTTGCAGCATGGTCAGAGCTAGGAATAGCCCTGCTTTCTTTCTACGGAGCAGCAGCAGCGGTACTCAACGTACATTTCGGCAAGCTGGTTCTTCCGGTAGGAAAGCCTTTCGGGATCTTCAAGTAGGAAATAACAGCATATTAAGGATATTGGACAGCGCGGCTTAGCCGGGCTGTCTTTTCATTTATAGTTTCACTATGTCACGTCTACGGATCCATATCGGTACTGGTTTCTTTGAAGGATAATTTGTGAAGGATATTTCCTTCTCAGATGTGAATGCTGATGAGTCTCTTGTATTACTTAGGCTGATCGAGGCATATGGAACCGGTCTTATGAAGATAAGGGTCATTTATACGAAAAGCAATGTCAAGCCCTGGATTTTAGTTGCTGACAATCCTTCAAGAGCATATTGCCAAATATTAACAGCGGTGAGGGTACAGGAGCTTTATATAGTAGGAGTGAAGAAATCAAGAAGGTCCCATAGGTCCCCAGATAAGCGGGAATCTGCAGTTTTAAGGATGCTGAATGAAGCGGAATATGTTGTGCTAAATGATGTCCAGGATACCCTTGAGGTATCCTGGGCTACAGCAATCCTCTTCTCCCGGAAATGACCGATAAGGGTCTGATAGTCAGGGAGGGAAGCGGCAAGAACCTCTGTTATAAGCTTAACGAAACAAGATGAGTGAAATGGCCGTGCCTGGTAATAAAACCTACACTGCCTTTCCTTATATCCTTAGGACATGATAGTTGGATTGGGTTTCAGGGTATATTTGTATCTTAATAGAGCTTTCCAGGCTCTATTTGCCACTTTTATGCTTAAAAGTTAACAATTTATTATTTTTTGTGAAATAGGTTAAGTTTACAATTAAAAGAAGGGTTTTTATCGTAAAAAATACTGATTTTGCAGGCAGTTATAGGGTTTTAAACATGGTATTTCAAACTACATTTAAGTTTTTTGTTAAAAGTTTATTTTGTAAACGTTGTACAATTTTAGGGCAACTTGATATCTTCGATTGACAGGAATATAATTAACTATTGACAAAGGAGTCTTTATGGACAAATCGTTGAAATCAATGGCTTTAAGAGTATTGTGGATCAATATGGCAGTGTCCTCCGTGTTAGCAATCATCATTGGCATTTTTGCCGGATACAGGATGGGGCTGGTTTTTTTAATTGGAGGCATAGTGTCTTCTCTTAACTTCAGCCTGTCAGCCTTCGTTGCGGGTTATTCTGTGACTGGAAGGATATCCGGACTATGGGGCGGCCTGTCGACATTTGCAAGGATCATAGCTGTGGCCCTTATTGGAGGTCTCCTGTTCAAACAAGACAGGATGTACGTACTTGCATACATGGGTGGTTTCATCATGAACTTTGTCGCGCTGATCATCTACTCGTTAAAAATAAAGGATGAAAGGGAGTGAATCAATGGTTGAATTCTTGACCGCGGAACCGATTCTGGAGTTCGATCTGGCAGGTATCGGAATAGCAATAACACAGCCGATGCTTGTTACCACGGCTATTGTACTTATTTCAATGGTGGTCGTGTATTTTCTTACGCGTGACCTTAAGGTCATACCCGAAAAGAAGAAGCAGGTAATAATGGAAGCCGCCTACAATTTCATATATGGACTCGTAAGCGACAACATGGGTGAGAAGTTCATGTCCTTCGTGCCTTTCATTGGCTCGATAATCATGTTCCTCATACTTGTGAACTTCATAGGGCTAACCGGAATACAGCCACCGACCACAAGCTTCTCGACAACTCTGGGTTTGGGACTTACATCATTTGTTGTCGTTCAGGCTACTGCCATCAAGAACGGAGGACTTGGCAACTACATCAAGTCATACTTCAAGCCTTATCCGTTCCTGTTCCCGATTACTCTCCTTGACAGGCTGCTGCTTCCTGTATCGCTGAGCTTAAGGCTTTTCGGTAACGTAGTTGCTGCAACGACAGTAATGTCCCTGATCTATGGAGCTCTGCATGAGCTGAACTTTTTCGCTCAGCTGATCATACCTATACCGTTTCACATGTACTTCGACATTTTCGACGGCCTGATACAGGCAGTCATATTCACATTCCTCACTATGGTACAGATAAAGATAGTGAGCGATGAAGCATCAGGTCATCACGAATAATTGATTGGAGGAATCATAAAGCATGGATAATTTAGCATTGGCAATGTCAGCACTCGGAGCCGCAATAGCGGTATTAGCAGGACTTGGAGCAGGAGTTTCGACAGGACTTTCAACAGGAAAGGCCGTTGAAGCGGTATCGAGACAGCCTGAAGCAAGCTCGAAGATCATATCGGTACTCGTCATAGGTAACGCCTTCGCGGAGGCAACTGCCATATACGGACTGCTTGTGTCGATACTTCTCATATTCATAGGAGTGGCGTAGCATAAGGAGCTGGGAGGCGATTAAATGAGCATACATTTGTCTGAGGTAATCGCGGCAGTTATCAATCTTGTGATATTCTACTTCTTCATGAAGAAGTTCTTTTTCAAGAAACTGGAAGCTGTCATTACCGAGAGAAACAACATGATAAGGAAAAGCCTCGACCAGGCGGAAGCCGACAAGCTTGAGGCTGCAAAGACATTTGAGATAGCGAAGATCGAGGCTGAGAAGGCCAAGGAAACCGGAAAGGGCATAATCAAGGATTTCAAGACCAAGGCTGAGACACTCTACGATGAAATCGTAGATGAGGCAAGGCAGGAAGGCAAGCTCATCGTAAAGAGGGCTGAAATGGATGCCGACAGGGAACTTGAGAACGCAAGGAAGGAAATGAGGGAAGAGGTCGTTGGCCTCGCAACCATACTTTCAAAGAAGGTCCTCGGGGAAGAGATCACGGAGGAGGTCCACGAGAGGCTCGTGGATGAAGTCATACAGAAGGTTGGTGTATAAGTATGTACGAATACCTTGACAGACGATATGCACAGGCCCTCTATGACGTGGCCAGGCAGAAGGATCTGGTTGACAAGTATATTAAGGACCTTGAAGAGATCGACGAGATGATACACAACAACCCTGATGTTGCAGGCGTTGTAAAGCATCCAGAGATACCCACGAAGGAGAAGAAGAAGTTCTTCATAAACATCCTTAAGGGAAGGGTTGACGAGGACCTTCTGACATTCATCCTGCTTCTCATCGAGAAGGACAGGATACTGTTCCTGAAGGAAAAGATCAGGGAATTAAAGAAGATAGACCTTGAGAACAAGAACATAAAGATAGCTACGATAACAGTTGCAAAGCCAATTACCGAAAGGCAGAGGGCTGAGCTTACTGAGAAGCTGCAGAATAAGTACAATGTTAAGATAATCCTTGATGAGATAGTCGACGAATCAATAATCGGCGGCATGGTCATAAGGATAGGAGACAGCCTGATGGACGGTTCCATAAGGAAAAAGATGGAAGAAGTCAAGTCAGCTCTCCTCAAAAGGTTGAGGTGATGACATGAAGATAAAGCCGGAAGAGGTAACCTCCATTATACGTCAGGAAATCGAACGTTTTGAAAAGAAGATGGAGACAGTTAACTCCGGAACGATAGTTCAGGTAGGCGATGGAATAGCAAGGGTATACGGGCTTGAAGACTGCATGGAGGGTGAACTCCTTGAGTTTCCCGGTGGAGTGAAGGGTATGGCCCTTAACCTCGACTTTGACAACGTCGGATGCGTCCTCCTTGGAGCCTTTGAAGACATCAAGGAAGGCGATATTGTAAGGAAGACTGACAAGATAGTAGAAGTTCCTGTTGGTGAGAACCTGATAGGAAGGGTCGTCAATTCTCTTGGCGAGCCTATAGACGGAAAAGGCGAGATAATCGCTAAGGCATATATGCCGATCGAAGTCCAGGCTCCCGGTGTAATAGACAGGAAGTCTGTAACTGTTCCCATGGAGACAGGCATAAAGGCCATAGACTCCATGGTACCTATCGGACGGGGACAGAGGGAGCTCATCATAGGTGACAGGCAGACCGGAAAGACAGCAATTGCTATAGATACGATCCTTAACCAGAAGGGAAAGAACGTGATCTGTGTGTATGTCGCTATCGGACAGAAGCAGTCAACTGTCGCGAACATATACAATACACTGACTAAGGCCGGTGCCATGGACTATTCCATAATAGTATCGTCTTCTGCTTCAGATTCAGCTCCGCTGCAGTACATAGCCCCATATGCTGGCTGTACAATGGCTGAGTATTTCATGAACAAGGGCAAGGATGTGCTGATTGTATATGATGACCTGTCTAAGCATGCGGTTGCCTACAGGGCAATGTCGCTGCTTCTTCGAAGACCGCCCGGCAGAGAGGCTTATCCGGGAGACGTGTTCTATATCCACTCAAGGCTCCTTGAGAGGGCTGCAAGGCTTTCTGACGAGCTTGGAGGGGGATCCATTACTGCGCTTCCGATAATCGAGACTCTTGGCGGAGACGTTACGTCATACATACCTACAAACGTAATATCCATAACCGATGGACAGATATTCCTCGAATCAGATCTCTTCTATAACGGAATAAGGCCTGCTATAAATCCTGGTATATCGGTATCGAGAGTTGGAGGTTCGGCCCAAACAAAGGCAATGAAGAAGGTATCAGGAAAGCTCAGGCTTGAACTTGCACAGTACAGGGAGCTTCTCTCATTCTCCCAGTTCGGTATCGAGCTGGATTCTGAGGCTTCAGGAAGACTTGCAAAGGGTGAAAGGCTTTACGAGATACTCAAGCAGCCTCAGTACAGCCCGCTCAAGTACGAGAAGGAAGTAATGATCCTTTATGCTGCGATAAATGACAAGCTCAATGACATCGCGGTAAAGGACATAAAGCAGTTTGAGATAGAATTCTTTGAATACATGGATACCTACCACAGGGATATAGCTGACTCGATCAGGAATACAGGCGATCTGAGAAGCGATATGATCGCATCTTTGGATGAGGCCATAGAAGATTTCAAAGAAAGCTACTTCAAGTAGACTGGAGGGATAAGAATGGCCGGTGCAAATATGATCTCCTTGCTGAAAAGAGCAAAATCGGTAAGGAACATTAAGAAAATGACAAAGGCTATGGGACTTGTCGCAACCTCCAAATTCCAGAAGTGCAAGGTCTATCTTTTCGCAAGCGACAAGCAGTTTGCGGCAATCAGCGGAATCAAGGATGATGTGGCCAGGGCAGACAAGTCTGCCGGCGGCATATTCCTTGGAAACGGCGGTAAGGAGAGGACACTGTATGTGGTTTTGAACTCCACGAAGGGTCTTTGCGGAGGCTACAACAACAACATGTTCTTCGCGCTTATCGACAGGATAAGGGAGAAGGGGGATCATCCGATGATCCTCACGACTGGCGGCAAGGGGCTGTCTATCCTGAAAAAACTGCACATGGACCTTGAAATCGACTCTATCAGCACAAAGGACATTCCTGACCCGGATGAGGCACAGAGGTTTGCTGACAGGATCCTTGAGGTATATGCGAAGGGTGAGGTCAATGAGGTCTGCCTGGTGTATACCAGATACATGTCTCAGGTAAGGAACGAGGTATCAATAGAGAAGGTACTTCCTTTCGAAGGAAGGGAAGAGGGCTGGGAACTTAGAGATTCTGAGTTCCAGTTCGAGCCTGGCATCGAGGAGCTTAAGGACACTGTCTATTCCCTGTACCTTAGGGAAAAGTTCTACAATGTGCTTGTGCACGCCAAGGTGACCGAACACTCGATGAGGATGGGTGCCATGGATACTGCGAGAAAGAATGCCGACGAGCTTCTGACGAAGGTCGAGAAGCAGTACAACAGGATGAGGCAGCAGACCATAACTCAGGAGCTCACTGAGATCATCGGTGGAGCCGAGGCTCAATTATAGGAGGATCAAATGGCTGACAATATTGGAAAAATCGTGAGGGTCATAGGACCCGTCATCGACATTCAGTTCAAATATGACCATCTTCCGAGGATAAACAACGCACTTGAAATCAAGGCGGAAAACGGAAGGCTCGTATACTGCGAGGTCGAGCAGCATGCCGGCGATGACATAGTCAGAGCAATAGCCATGGAGCCGACTGAAGGCCTCAAGAGAGGCATGGAGGTTTACGACATCGGTGCGCCTATCACCGTGCCGGTAGGAAAGGAAGTCCTCGGACGTCTATTCAACGTCCTCGGTCATCCTATAGACAACAAGGGTGAGGTATTCGCAGAGAAATACTACCCGATCCACAGGCCTGCGCCCACATTCGAGCAGCAGAGCCTTGATACAGAGATGTTCGAGACCGGAATAAAGGTCATCGACCTTCTTGCACCATACCAGAAGGGTGGTAAGATAGGACTCTTCGGGGGTGCGGGAGTAGGAAAGACTGTCCTTATTCAGGAGCTCATCAACAACATCGCGAAGGAGTCCGGTGGACTTTCAGTATTCGCTGGTGTTGGAGAGAGAAGCAGGGAAGGAAACGACCTTTACAGGGAAATGCAGGAATCGGGAGTCATAGACAATACCGTTCTTGTATTCGGACAGATGAACGAGCCCCCCGGAGCGAGGATGAGGGTCGCCCTCACAGGACTCACAATGGCTGAGTACTTCAGGGACCAGGGCCAGGACGTGCTTCTGTTCATAGACAACATATTCAGATACACCCAGGCTGGATCCGAGGTTTCGGCTCTGCTTGGAAGAATACCGTCAGCAGTCGGATACCAGCCGACACTTGCGACTGAAATGGGTGCCCTCCAGGAGAGGATAACCTCCACCAAGAGAGCCGCCATAACTTCAGTCCAGGCAGTTTATGTGCCTGCGGACGACCTTACTGACCCGGCACCGGCAACAACTTTCACACACCTTGATGCGACTACAGTCCTTTCAAGGAGCATAGTCGAGCTTGGAATATATCCTGCTGTTGACCCCCTTACCTCAAGCTCAAGGATACTTGACCCGAGGATAGTCGGCCAGGAGCACTATGAGGTCGCTACGGAGGTCGTTAGGATACTCCAGAGATACAAGGAGCTTCAGGACATCATAGCCATACTCGGTATGGATGAGCTCGCAGACGAGGACAAGGCTGTTGTAAACAGGGCAAGAAGGATCCAGAGGTTCCTTTCCCAGCCATTTACCGTAGCTGAACAGTTCACCGGAATGAAGGGCAAATTCGTAAAGGTAAAGGACACAATA
Organism: Clostridiaceae bacterium UBA6085; assembly: GCA_002428605.1. GTDB lineage: Bacteria > Bacillota > Clostridia > Clostridiales > Clostridiaceae > Youngiibacter. Next base: position 5,550 of record DIXH01000060.1, on the reverse strand, counting down.
AGGAGCTTCAAGGAGATACTTGAAGGCAAGCATGATAATCTTCCTGAATCCGCGTTCCTTTTCGCGGGATCCATTGAGGATGTCATAGCTAATGCTGAAGCCAGCAGAGCCTGATAGGAGGTAATCATGAAGACGTTCAAGTTAAGGATCGTAACCTCCAGAGGAAGACTGGTCAAGACTGATGTGGAGAGCTTCAGCGGATATACCACCGAAGGCTCGTTCCAGATACTTCCGGACCATAGCCCGATAATCGCCATACTCAAGGATACTGACTTCTCTTATTCAGAAAACGGAGTGAAGAAGGGCATACACCTCGAGGGCGGCATAATGAAGTTCAAGGAAAACAGGTTAACAATAACCGCAGCACGAGGTGCGGCGGTATAAGAAGAAGGTGGCAGTCATTACGAACTGCCACCTTTTCTTATACCCATTATTATCTAATTGAGGATTCACGCCTTTTTCTGAATATCGCCTTTGAAAGGAAATAGTTCAGAACAACGATTATGAAGCTCGCAGCAATCTTCACCACAACATCGCTTAACCCTGCAAGCTCAACAAAGACATACATGATGGCAAGCTCAAGAATACCGGACGCACCTCTTGAGGCATAGAACTGGATCGCCTGCCTAAGCAGGTCATATAGGCTTCCTCCATGGCTTCTGAACACGAACCGCCTGTTGGTCACGAATGCGAATAGCACTGCCCCGAACCAGGAAATGGCGGTATTCAGCATTACCATGTCAGCGCCTAATGATGTCCTGCATATGAAATAGAGTATATAGTTCACAAGTGTTGTCAGTACCCCTACTATGAGGTACATGACCTTTTCGTTTTCAAGGATGTGTCTTCTGTAATTTATGTCACTGAGTTTCAAGAGAAGTGTCCTCCATGTTTGATTTTAAAGCTATCAGCAGTCAGCTATGCTTATCTTTACCATCCTCAGTGCCTTAAGTACGTCACCGTGGTCAACCTGATGGAAGCTTGAATAGTTTTCTCCAACTGACTTCACCTTTTTTGGAGCATCAATATAAATGAGTCTGTCTGCGATGCCTGAGAACAGCTCTACACTGTCCTTGGGAAGTACAGGAACTGCCAAAGTAAGTGTTCCAGGGTTTAGAGTACGAAGGTATTTGATGACGACCCTGGTAGTATATCCTTTGGCTATACCATCATCCACGAGGACAACATCCTTTCCGTCAAGGTCAGGCAATACGGCGAATTCCTCATAAATCGAGCTTCTTCTCTGAACCTCTTCCTTAGCCTCAAAGATAAGCCCTGCAATGTCATTTTCTTCAAGTCCAAGTGACGCTGCAGCTTCAATATCCAACTCGTATTCACCGTTTGGAGATACTGCGCCGATGAACTGTTCAGCAATTGCCGGAGCAGAAAGCTTCTTTGAAAGCACGACATATAGCTCCGTACCCAATGCTACCGCTATGGGAGCAGCTACTTCCGCACCGCCTCTTGGTATGGCGATAATTACCGGATCGGCAAGTTTCAGATCAAGTATCCTTGGCACTAGCAGCTTTCCTGCTGCCATCCTGTCTGTAAACATAAAAGCACCCCCTTCATGGCTTAACATAACGTTACCACATTATACTGAGATGCCTCAAACTTTTTTTTGAACAATCGGAAAACATCGGGTTAACATTTGGATTTGGAAGGATTTTGCATGTGAAAAGCCGATTTTGTAAGCATTGATGGCAGTTCATTTCGTAGTCCTTGGTGTTCAGATGTGGTGAGTGAAGGTATAATGATGAGGAAGCTATGTGTCAAAGAAAGGAGCTGTATCATTTGGATCATATAGAAGCGTTGAAATATATAAGGGAATCGTTGAAATTTGGGAGCATACTCGGACTTGAAAGGATCGAAGGACTTCTGGAAAGGATGGATAATCCCCACAGAAAGCTTAAATATGTGCATGTTGCCGGAACAAACGGAAAGGGCTCTACCGTAGCCTTCATTAGCTCTATCCTCATGGCTGCAGGCTACAGAGTTGGAACCTATACCTCGCCCAGCATAGAGAGGTTCAATGAGAGGATAAGGGTGAACGGTGAAGATATCGAGAATGAAGCCATTGCAAGGATAACATCGGATATCAGGGGCCATATAGACAGCATTGAGTCAGAAGGCCTGGAGAATCCTACTGAATTCGAGATCACCACAGCTCTCGCCTTCAAGTATTTTCTGGATAAGGCATGTGACATTGTCGTTCTTGAGGTTGGACTCGGTGGAAGACTTGATTCCACAAACATAATTGAGTCACCGGAGGTATGCGTAATAACAACCATAGATTACGACCACATTGAAATATTAGGGAACACCTTATCCCAAATAGCTTCAGAGAAGGCTGGGATAATCAAACAAGGATCTGATGTTGTAATTTATCCTCAGGATGAGGAAGCTGAAAAGGTAATATACCAGAAGGCTGACAGTGTGGGAGCTAAGGTCAGGAAGGCTGAATTCGAATCGATACATATATTGGCATCAGATGTGTTCAGCCAGACCTTTAACTACAGGGAACTTACAGGACTTACCATAAGGCTTGCAGGGTTGCACCAGACAAGGAATGCCTCGGTAGCGATTGAAGCGGCGAAGCTCCTAAAAGAGAAGGGCTGGGTAATAGATGAGGCTTCAATAAGGAGAGGGCTGGAGTCAGCAAGATGGCCGGGTAGATTTGAGCTCCTAAGTGAGGAACCGATATTCATTGCAGATGGAGCCCATAATTCACAGGGAGTAGCCATGCTAAGGGGTAACCTTGAACAGCTTTTTCCGGACAGGAAGATAACCTTCATAATGGGAGTACTAGCAGACAAGGACTATACTAAAATGATAGGTGAAATGGCACCAATCGCCCAGAGGTTCATAACAGTGGATGTTGACAACAAAAGGGCGCTTCCATGCGAGGAGCTTGCTGAAATCATTGAAGAAATGGATATGGAGGCTATAGCAGCTCATGATGTGCATACTGCTATAAGGCTTGCCATTCTGCTAGCTGGAAATGACGGAGTTATCTGTTCCTTCGGGTCTTTGTACTATGTCGGTAAGGTAAGGGAGTATTTCAAAAAAAGCTTATAAGGAAAAAGGAAATAAAAGGAGGTTCCGTTATGAGACCGCTGAAGCTGTTACTCGCATTTATCATTGCTTTTGCTGCAGCCGCTGTTTGGATCTGGATGCCAAAGGACCTGGACGGTAAGTTGCCAGAGAACCTGCCGAATGAAGCCGTGATTGCAGAAGGTATCATCGTTGAAAGCAAGGAAGCCCTATTCGATAACGGTAAAGGCTATGTTATAGTCGTGAGAAGCAGCATAGGGTTTGATGAGACCGTCAAGGCTATCGAGGATGAGTTTACAACAAAGGGTATTAAGTATGAGATGAACGGTCCAACCGGATCAGCGGAAAGGTTTGTTTCTTTTGATGCGACAATAGGTGATAGGCATGAAATCATAGAGGTCATCGGAAACTCAGAGGGCGTCATTGTAAACCATGCGGTCCATATGCTCGAATGGTTCATTAAATAGGAAAAGTCGAAGCAGTCCTTAGGGTTGCTTCGACTTTTCCTTTTCGATCCTTGAAAGATATCGGTACATGCTTGCATCGGACATGGAGAGCCTTTTGGCGACCTTGCCTACAGCACCCTTTACCATGAACGCACCCTTATCTTCAAGACGCCTTACTATGTCCATTTTTTCCGTTTGATTCAAACGGTCTGAAGGGACATGGTTTTTTCCTGAAAAATATTCATTAATGACAAGTTCAGTAAGGTCCTCAATGTCTTCGTAGAAGGATTCCGGTTCCATATTCCTTGAGTCCTTAACTGCATCTGCACCATGCACAGCCAATGATTCCTGAGGTATTCCTCCAAGGGCAAACAGCATCCTGCTTATCTCAATGTAACTGGAATCATCAATATTGATGCATAGCATTCCAAGAAGCTTTCCGTTTTCTTTTATGAAGTAGGTGGAGGACCTTAGCCGCTTCTTCTCCTTGGTACAGCCAGTGTAATCTGTAATGAAGTCATTGTCCTTCCACGTTTCCTCGTTTATGAATTTCACTGCGAGGTTTGTGAGGGGAGAGCCTTCCTTTCTTCCGCTTATGTGCCCGTTTGCTATGGCGGTTATACAGTTCTTTCCGGTTCTAACATCCTGCAGGGCAACTTCACAATTTTTCGGAAGAACTTTACCGAGAAATTCGACCAGGTTCTTATATTCGGTCATAATGTCAGCCATTGTCTCACCTCTGTTCCTTATGATTCAAGGATACCATGGTCTTGGAATCAGCTCAATAAAGCATGGATAAAAATGAGAATAATTTTTTAAAGTGATAAAAAATTATTGACTTAATGCCTGATAAGAAACTACAATGTAGGCATAAACGAAATTTTTTAGAATTTCGAGGGAATTTCGAAAGGAAGTCCCAAGAATTTGAACAAAGTTCGAAAGAAAAATTATTTGGGAGGAATGAAATGAAAAAGCAAGTAAGCACAACAAAAGCACCTGCAGCAATCGGACCTTACTCACAGGGTGTTGTTTCTACTGAAACAAAGACCGTATATGTATCCGGTCAGCTTCCAATCGATCCTGCAACCGGAACAATGCCTGAGGATGTGGCAACACAGACAAGGCAGTCGCTCCTTAACCTGAAGGCGATACTTGAGGAGGCAGGTTCATCTATGGAGAACGTCCTTAAGACAAATGTATACCTTAAGGACATGAACGAGTTTGCGAAGATGAATGCAGTCTATGCCGAGTTCTTCACAGAGCCATACCCTGCCAGGGCAGCGGTCGAGGTGGCAAGGCTTCCAAAGGATGCTCTTGTTGAGATCGAGGCAGTAGCGATCACAAAGTAGCAAGGGACCATCGGCTGTACATTCTGGAATAAAGCGGACCTTTGACTTCAGCTGATTCTTCAGGCCTTACGGAACATGACTAAAGTTCTGTAGAAGATAATGCAGAAAGGAATGGTCTTGGAAAGGAAGATTCAATGAAACTTTTAGTTGGTAATGCAATGCCTGACTTTTCTGTAACTACACTTGGCAAGGGCAATATAAGCATGAAGGACCTGGTCGGAGAAACTCCGACAGCGGTCTACTTCCTGAGATATGCTGGCTGCACACTGTGCCAGCTGGACATGATAACAATACACGAGGAATATGCAAAGCTTGAGGAGGCTGGAGCCAAGGCTCTTGTTGTGATTCAGTCGCCTGCTGAGAAGCTTAAGGATTCGGCCTTTGCCTATTACATAATCTGCGACCCATCAATGGCTCTTTACAAGGAGCTTGAGATCGTTGCCGCTCCATCTGTCGATGTCCTCATAGGTGGCAAGACAATGGAGAAGATCGAGAAGTCCAAAGCCAGGGGATATGTACATGGCGAATACGAGGGAGAGGAGCTTCAGCTGCCTGCTGTATTCATAGTGGACAAGGACCTGAAGGTCATCTATTCAAGATATGCAAAAGACCTTAGTGACTTACCTGATATGGACGAAGTCTGTTCAGTGATAAGGCAAAACGCCTGATAATGAGGATATCTGCCCTGCAGCTGCAAAGCT
>DIXH01000030.1 GCA_002428605.1 Clostridiaceae bacterium UBA6085 | reverse complement strand
GTCTCCGAACTCCAACATTTATGAAGAATAATTCAAATACAATGGTCATATTCGGCGGTACAGGTGACCTTACCCACAGGAAGCTTATTCCGGCGCTTTATCAGCTGGATATCAACGGATTCCTTCCCGAAGGGCTTAACGTTATTTCAGTCGGAAGAAAACATAAGACAACCGAAGAGTACAGGAATGAGCTGAGGGAATCTGTAAGGAAATATTCCTCCAGATCATTCACAGAGGAGCTTTTCAATGACCTTGCCCAGAGGGTAGAGTATTTTACCCTCGATTTCGACAGCCAGAAGGACTATGACTCACTGTCGGAGTTCCTGAACAAAAGGGAAAAGGAAGGAAAGCCCGATAACAGGCTTTTCTACCTCGCGGTTTCACCGGACTACTTCGGGAAGATAGTTGACAGCTGCGAGGCAAGCGGGATAACGGCCGGCAGCGGATGGAGAAGGCTCGTCATAGAGAAGCCCTTCGGAAAGGACCTTGAAAGCGCGACAGCTCTCAACTCCTCCATATCAAGGGTGTTTCCTGAGAAGAGCATCTACAGGATAGACCACTATGTGGCCAAGGAGATGATACAGAACATAATGATGCTTAGGTTCCAGAACTCGATCTTCGAATCCATCTGGAACCTAAGCCACATAGACAACGTGCAGATAACTGTACTTGAGAAGGAAGGCGTCGGGACAAGAGGCGGCTACTATGACCATACGGGGGCGCTGAGGGACATGGTTCAGAACCATCTTCTGCAGCTTCTCGCCATCACAGCCATGGAACCGCCAAAATCCCTTGACCCTGATGACGTCAGGGATGAGAAGGTAAGGGTGTTCCAGGCACTTAAGGACTGTACCGCAGAATGCACTGAAGGGAACGTCCTCTTCGGCCAGTATGAAGGCTACAGGAACGAGGACAGGGTGCCTGAAGATTCAAGGACTGAGACACTTGTAGCCGCAAGGGTCCAGATAGACAACGACAGGTGGCGGGGTGTCCCCTTCTACCTGCTTACAGGAAAGGCGCTCAGGAACAAGACCGCACAGGTAACCATAGAGTTCAGGAAACTGGCTTCGCTGGCTTCAGACATCCAGCAGGAGCCAAACATACTTGAGATAAAGATACAGCCGGATGAAGGCATAACACTTCACCTTTCAGTAAAGAAGCCAGGTGTCATCGACGAGATGGTCCAGGCAGAAATGGACTACTGCCAGAGCTGCCTTTACCTCTTCAACTCCCCTGACTCCTATGAGAAGCTCATACTTGACGCCATGAACGGCGATTCCACCAGATTCACAAGATGGGACGAGCTTGAGCTTACCTGGAGCTACATTGACTCCATACTGAGGCACACAAGGGATAACGTGACCCCGAGTCGCTACGGGATCGGCAGCGACGGACCCGATGAGCTCGATACCTTCATAAAGTCAGGCTCAGGAAAATGGTGGTACCGTAGCAGGACATCGCAATATGATTACAGCCTATAGTATCAGGCTCCGTTAAAAAACCGGAGACTCCACCAAACTTAATAGAAATCAGGAGGAGATGCACCATGAACGAAAAATCCTTTCGATACTTGGATCGATCTTCATTGTTTTTGCTTTCATAATTGCCGGAGCTTTCATCGGCATGGGTATTGGCGGTAATATTGAGCCTGAAATTGAGTTCAACGGAGCTTATGGTTACGAAGCAGGCGGACAAATAGGTGAACTTGTCGGACTGGCTATTGGCTTGTATTTTGGTTACAGAAATGTCAGAGCATCATTTCGCGACAAGGACAGCCAAACCAAAAGTTGAACGTAGATGGCATATCGATTATTTAAAATCCGATTCAGCTATTCCTGCATTAGTAATACAAGAAGGCTCCGCACAGCGGAGCCTTCTCTTTCCCATCCTTCCAACAATATATTCTCCGGATAGCTTCAGAGTATGCATATACAGAATTGCAACATAATATTTACACCTTATGTCAATTTGCTTCACAAAATGAATATTTTTATAGGATATCATGAAAATAAAGGAATATGCACCGGAGGAGGTATTTGTATGTTTGACAAGATAATAGTTGGAACAAACTACTCGAAGGCAGCCTTTTCACTGCTTGAGTGCGTTTCAGGACTTGCTGCATTCGGAGTGAAGGAAGCAATGCTCGTTGAAAGCAGCTATATCCCTGAATCTGAGACTACCGTCATGCCGGTCCCTCTTGATACCAGCAAGATGCAGGAGGACCTGAAGGAGCAGAAGTCATACCTGGAAGGCAAGGGATTTGTGGTAAGCACCAAGCTTAGCCCTGAGCCTCTCAAGAGAGCCGTCATCCATGCTGCGGAAGAAGAATCGGCTTCCCTGATCGTGGTCGGAGCAGCAAAGCATTCACTTGCAACAGACCTTCTCTTCGGCGGAGTAGCCAATGACCTGGTCCACTATTCGAAGGTCCCTGTACTTGTTGTAAGGATGACGAAGGGCGAGGATATGGATGACTCTGTAGCAGTAAGGTGCGAATTCACTAACCATGTCCTGTTCCCGACCGATTTCTCCATGAACGCAGACCACGCTTTCTCCATGCTGAAGAGTCTGGCAGGAAGCCTCAAGAAGGTCAGCATCGTACACATAGCACAGGACAGGTATTTCACTGAGACTGACAGCCCGTCGCTGATAAAGGAATACATAGAAAAGAAGGACAGTGAGGACTCAGGCAGGATGGAGCTTCTTAAAAAGATGAAAGAGGAACTCGAGAAGGATTCCAATATCCAGGTCGATACCCTGATGAGACAGGGTAACGCATACAGGGAGATAAGGAGCATCGTGAGCGAGTCTGATGTGAACCTGATCATCATGGGCAGCCAGGGCAGCGGATTCATATCCGAGCTCTTCCTCGGAAGTGTCAGCCATAATGTGCTGAGGCATGCCGACTGTTCAGTGCTTGTAATACCGGCAGAAAGAGAGAAGTAGCATAAAAAAACAGTGTCCGCAGAGGCATGTGCCTCTGCGGACATTCTTTTCACTACATCATGAATCTAATTTGCTCCAATTTAGCTTCTGTTTATCAGACTGGCATCTCCTCGTCAAATCCAAGGAACCAGGTAGCTGCAAATGATACGGCGAAGGCAATAACTATTGTCGCTAAAGCGATATACAGGTTCCCGAATGAACCGTCAGTGGGAACAAATGCCAGGATCGCAGCAAGTCCGGGTGAGACGATCGCATACTCTGCGAGCCCCATTATTCCTGCAAACAGTCCTCCTACTCCACCACCGATCATCGCTGCCAGAAATGGCTTTTTGAACCTTAGCAGTACGCCGAATATCGATGGCTCAGTTATTCCGAGTACTCCGGTAATTCCTGAAGAGAGCGCCAGAGCCTTGTTGTCAGCATTTTTGGCCTTGAAGTATACCGCAAGTGCAGCAGCTCCAACGGCTACATTGGCTGCAAGCATACCAGGAAGTACGAATGGATCGTAGCCAAATGCCGCGAACTCTGCAAAAACAAGAGGAAACAGTGCCTGATTCATTCCAGTCATGACAAGTATCGGTGTGATCGCACCCATTATCGCCACTGAAAGCCATCCCAGAGTCACATTGACCCACTGAAGCGCATCTGCGATGTATTTGCCAATGAATGTCCCGGCAGGTCCGAGAAGTATGAGTGTGATCGGTGTAACTATGAGTATTGTAAGAAGCGGAACTGCAAAGAACTTTACTTCCTTTGGAATATATTTCTCAAGGAAATTGTATACCAGGGACATGAACAGCACTCCGAGTATTACAGGTATGACTGAAGTATTGTAATTGACCTGCGTGACAGGAATACCCACAAAGCTCAGTCCTGCAACGCCGTCTATGGCCTTATGGACAAGTATTGCACCAAGGTAGCCTCCCATCATCGGATTGATATCCAGCTTCCTCGCTGCGCTGTATCCGACAAAAATCGGAAGGAAGTAGAATGCCGCATTATTGATTACACTCAGCACAAGATACGTTCCGGAATCGGAAGCCAGACCAAAGTATGCAGTAAGTACTGTAAGCACTGCGTTGACAAGTCCTCCGGCTACAAGTATCGGAAGGACCGGTACGAACGTACCTGAGATGAAGTCGATCACCCTGCCTGCAAGTCCTTTTGTCCCATCCTCGCTTACCTTCCCTGATTTGGCGAACTTTCCAAGCTTTACGATCTCAGAATATACCTTCGGAACATCTGTTCCGACGACTACCTGATATTCATTGCCTCTGACTACAAGTCCGAGAACTCCCGTTATCTTCTTGATGGCCTCATCGCTGACCTTCGAAGGTTCGTTGACTGTCAGCCTCAACCTGGTTGCACAGAAGTTGACTACCGCTACATTTGATTCTCCGCCTGCCGCTGATAGGATTTCCTTTGAAAGCTGTTCGAATTTATTCATATATTCAGCATATCCTTTCCCCAATTCGAGCCATTTGATTTTATCAATTCGGAATACCAGTAGAATGAATCCTTCTTTATTCTTCTCAGATCGAGAACCTCTTCATCAGTTGTATTGATATATACCAGACCATACCTCTTGGCCATTCCATTGCCTGTGCTTAAAAGATCAGTGAACGACCATGGATTATAGCCTATGACCTCGCAGCCATCGCTTATAGCAAGACCAACCTGGTATATCTGCTCCCTCAGGAAGTCAATCCTCTTCGGATCGTGCACCCTGCCATCAGTATCAACCGATTCATGCGCACCATATCCGTTTTCTGTGATCATCATTGGAAGCTGATAATGGTCCCATACATACCTCAGCATGTATCTCATTGCAACCGGGTCGATCTCCCAGTCCCAGTCGGTTGTTTCCACATATGGGTTCGCTGCAAGGGCATACTGTCCCGGGTAGTTCGGATAAACGAATTCACCCTTTATACCACTCTTGTTAAGTGCAAGTTCACGGAATTCGCTGTCTGGAGGTGCATCCTTTCCGACATTGGACCTGTAGCAATTTAGCGCAAAGAAATCTATCTTTGCCCTGCTTATAAGCTCCATGTCTCCTTCCTGGATTCCAGGATCTATATCATTGTCCTTCCAGAACTTCTTTACGAAGCCATTGTATTCCCTGTGTACATAAAGGTCATTCCAGATCTTCTCGGTAAGCTCTTCTGCATTCATCGCCGCAATCTGGTCCAAAGGATTGCAGGTTTCAGGGTATATAGGTACATATCCAGGAACAGGACCTATCTTTCCTCCCTCTACCATTTCGTGGCACGCGATTACAGCCTTTGCATGACACAGGTTCATGATATGATTGACTGCCCATTTATCCTTTTCCCAGTCATCACAGCCTTTTGATACTCCGAGCCAGTGACCGTATACGATCTGCATGTTCTGCTCATTTATTGACAACCAGTATTTGACCCTGTCCCCGAAATTTTCGAAGCAGACTCTGACATATTCGTCAAATACATCAATTATCCCTCTGTTTCTCCAACCACCGAATTTTTCATCTACCCATACAGGCATGTCATAGTGGTAAAGCGTTACGATTGGCTCGATCTTGTTCTTTACAAGCTCATCGATCAGGTTGTTGTAGAATGCTATACCTTCAGGATTTACCTTTCCATCTGCATTTGGAATGATACGAGACCATGAAAGTGAGAACCTGTATGAACTGAATCCGCATTCCGCCATAAGTGCAACGTCTTCCTTATAGTGGTGGTAGTGGTCCGCTGCTATGGAATTGTCCGCATATGGCTTCTTCTTTTTGCTGTTGAGGTCAATTATTGCCGGAGTCCTTCCGCCTTCTGAAACGCCACCCTCTACCTGCCATGCAGCGCTTGAAGCACCCCACATGAATCCTTCTGGGAATACCGGATTTTCCTTGTAATACATTAAAACATTCCTTTCATCATTTGCTTCTGCCGTATTTACGGATGTAGTGGCTGAAGACAACATCAAACATGTAGTCTATGCCATACCTCCCGTAAACGGACTTGCCTTCACTCCTGTCCCTGGCACTCAGATGGTAGACCTTGTCATACCAGTCATTGTATTTCGGGTCGCGGTTCAGGGTAACAAGACTCTTATATGCACAACATCGCTTTACGATTTCCTCTGATGCATCCGCAAACTTTCCGCTGGCTGAAATGGTTATAAGATAATCCTTTTCATTAAGCATGGAAAGCAGCGTATTGTCAGTGTATGCCTCAGATATGATCCTGACGATCCTTTTGTTGAGTATCATCGACTGCTGGAATTCCTTGATCTTCGAGGTAGAAGCGTCAGAGGTAAGAAATACCACGTACCTGCTGTCATGCAGTCTCTCGGCGATCTTTCCAACTTCTTCGGTATTCATCCTGCGGTCCAGCTCCTCGATCATCTCATCAATCTCATTGGTCAGGCACTGGCGGAAATTCTCCCTGTCTGCGAACTGCATGTAGTAGTTAAGCTGGTCGTCGTATTCGTTGAATTCTGTCTTCAGGTCCTTGAAGTTGTCGTATCCTATTGATTGGCAAAATCGTCGTACGCTCGATCTTGACACAAAGCAATCATCAGCGACATCATAAATATTAAGATCCGACAGCTCGTGGTAGTGAACCAGAAAATAATGTGCCAGAACGAAATAGCTGTCATCCTGATTATTCTCGTTGATTACCGAAAACAGTGAATTCAGCAGCGACAATCGGTTTATCCTCATGATACATTCTCCTTAAGGGAGTGCTTTGTTGTTGAAGCCATGATACCATTTTCAAAAAATGTATACGGTTCAATTTTTGCACCCTGCATTTTTTATCAGCCAATAGCTTTTTATTTTGGCTATTCTAACTAGCTTATAGCACAAATGACGGGCTATCGCTACGATGAAGGCATTATCAGCGGAAATTTCTCTGATGTTCCGAATACCTAAACGAAATGAAAGTGCAGACCAGGATCCATTCCTCCCAATCTGCACTTTCATTATCAATCATTCTATCCGTTTAAGACTATTTCTATTCCTCAACCTGGAATCACATCTTCAGGGATCATGCATACATACTGTTCTCCGCCAAGGTTATCCATGTGCTCACGTTTCGCTTCATCCAGCAGATTCATATCCTCAAGGATATCAAGCGCGGTCATTGCAATGACCTTGCCGGCAGCGATGAGGCCCTTGTGCACTACGCTTGACTTGCCTGTTGCCACCCACTGCCAGGAATGAGGCGGAGTACCGTGCGGCATGCAGGCAACATTCAGCTGGGCTGTTGGTGCGATCCAGCTGGCGTCTCCCACATCTGTAGATCCCGTCATCGGCTTGTCTGAAAAAACCAGCTCTCCAAGCTCATCATTAAGAGCCTTTCCCGATATCTTATCTATCGATTCCCGGCTGCCTGAAGGGAACATGCTCTTTGCCTTGGCATTAACTGACTTCCTCATTTCTTCAGACAGGGTGTCGAAGAATTTCCCTTCGTACTTGAACTCTTCCCCAGTGAAAGGTATGGGAAATACTGCCTTCATGTTCTCATGCATGGCCTTCGCAAGGCTTCGGTTTACAATGTAGTTTGCGCATGCCGAGTCCCACCTGACCTCTACCTCAGTCTCAGTCATCATTGCCGCACCCTTTGCTATCTTGAGGACCCTTTCGTATATGGCCTTTACCTGGTCCTGCTTCGGAGCCCTTATAAGATAATGGAGGCTTGCGGTGGACTGCACCACATTAGCTGACAGTCCTCCGGCATCTGTGAATGCATAATGTATCCTCGCTTCATCAATGATATGCTCCCTGAGGAAATTAACCCCTATGTTCATGAGCTCGGCTGCATCCAGAGCGCTTCTTCCAAGCTCAGGTGCCGCCCCTGCATGGGATGATACTCCCCTGAAGTCAAAATGCATCTGTGATACGGCCAGGGAGCTTCTGCCCCATACTTCGTTAACATCCATCGGATGCCAGGTAAGGAACGTATCCACGCCATCAAGGTCCCCGTTCCTCGCCATGAATGCCTTGCCATAGCCGCTCTCTTCAGCAGGACAGCCATATAGCTTTACCGTGCCCTTGATTTCATATTCAGCCATCAGGTCCCTGATGCCCACAGCTCCTGCCAGAGAGCCTGCTCCCAGAGCATGATGACCGCAACCGTGACCGTTAGCCCCTGCTTCCAGTACACATTTCTCGGCTACGTCAGCAGCCTGGCTCATGTTTGCAAGGGCATCGTATTCCGCAAGGATACCGATCACCGGACTGCCGGAGCCGAATGTGGCAACAAAGGCGTGCTCCATCCCTGCGATTCCTCTTTCAACTGCAAATCCCTCATTTTTAAGGAATCCTATATACAGGTCAGCTGATTTCTTTACGTCAAACCTGGTTTCCGCGTATTCCCATATCCTGTCGCTGATGTCAGCATACAGTCCTGATTTCCTTTCGATTGACTCCATCAGCCACTTTTTCCTATCCATAAGCGTTGCCTCCTCCATATTGACTTAAGCTTGTGACTTCTACCTGCAGAACAGCCGCCAGACAAAAGCCTGGCGGCTGCAACTCAAATGTTCTGCATTATGGTCAGCTGCCAGCTTAACCCTCTTTTTTCGCTGTCATTGAGATCTCAATGCCCTTCCTGAAAGCGGCGATGTTCTCTTCAACCGCTGATTTCGGAACATGCTCTCTTATCACTTCAATGAAGGCATCCTCAGGCATTTCAATTATACCTGCAAGTATGCCAAGCATAACAGAGTTCGCCGCCTTTATGTTGCCTGCCTCTCTTGCAGCTTCTCTGGCATCCGTGGAAATTACCTTGAATCTTTTCTTCAGATCCCCGAATTCTTTCTCAGGATACTCCGCCTGCTCAAGCAGCACCGGAGTCGGGTACACCCTGTTCTCATTGAGGACGATTATTCCGCCCTCCCTCATGGCTCCGCTCCATCTCAGGGCTTCAAGAGGCTCCATCCCTATGAGGATGTCCCCAGTACCCGGCAGGATATTAGGGGAATCTATCTTCTCACCTATCTTTACAGTACCCCAGACTGAGCCGCCCCTTTGTGACAGCCCGACCACGTCATTGGTCTTGACATCCATTCCAGCCTTGAAAGCCGCCTCTGCAATCATCCTTGTTGCGAGAACCAGCCCCTGGCCTCCGACTCCTGCTATTATTATCCCTGCAGCCTTCATCAGCTTTCGACCTCCGTTCTCTTAATCGCATTCACAGGACAAACCTGCGAGCATACCGAGCATCCTACGCACATGTCCTTGTCTATCGATGATTTGAGCTTGTCAATTCCTTCATACTGCTTCATCCTTATAGGCGGACAGTTTGTCTTTACGCAGGTCCTGCAGGCTATGCAGATCTTAGGGTCAACATAGAAATGCGGTTCCTTGACCTTGAACCTCAAGGCGCATGGCCTTGTTGTGATTATCACGGAGATCCCTTTTCTCTTTGTTTCCTCAGTGATCACAGCCTTCAGAGTCTTATAGTCGAACTGGTCAACTTCCCGGATGTTGTCAAAACCCATGGTCTCAAGAAGCTGCCTTATGCCAATGTCCATTCCTTCATTGTTGTCGTATTTCCCTGAGGACCCGTTCGGCTGACCACCTGTCATTGCTGTGGTGCCATTCTGAAGGATAAGGAAAGTCATGTTGTCCTCAGGGTCACGCTGATGAAGAAGATTCGCAAAGCCGGTCATTCCGGAATGGAAGAACGTTCCATCTCCTATAACTGAAACGATGGGTTCATCATCTCCCAAAAGCCTCATTGCCTTGCTCATTCCCTTTGTTATCCCTACCGTGGCTCCCATGCTTATCATGGTATGTGCAGCGGTAAACGCAGGAAGCACTGCCATGGAATAGCAGCCTATGTCCCCCATGACCTTGACCTTCATCTTCTTCAGAACGTCAAATACCGGCCTGTGTGGGCAGCCCGAGCAGAACATCGGCGGTCTTGAAGGTACCAAAGCATCCTTGTGGTCCTCTGTGGTTCTTCCTGTGACAAGCCCTGCAGCTGCAAGACCTCTCTCGATATCCTCAGAATTCAGCTCACCCGTGAAGGAAAAATGCTTCTTGCCTTCGCAGCTGATGCCCATGAGGCTTACCTCATTCTCCATGAAAGGCATAAGCTCCTCGATGACTATTATCCTCTCATACTTCTCGGCAAATTCAGAGAATCGCCTTTTGCTCAAGGGATATGCCATTCCTGGCCTGTATATGGAGTAAGGCAGCTTAAGCTCCTTCAGGTTGTAGTACATGAGCCCGGTCGCAACAAGAAGGACCCTTGAGCCCTCCACTTCTTCGATCAGATTAAGCGGTGAGTCATAGGCGTAGTCGGACAGTTTCCTTATCCTGTCAACCATCGCATGCTGCCTTTCATGTGTGAAAGGCGGAAGCATGGTGTATTTCGAATTGTCAGGTGTGAAGCCTGCCGGCTTCTTTTCCTTCCTGTCAAAGCACTCGACAACTCCGCGGGAATGGCAGACCCTCGAGGTTATATCCACAAGCATCGGCATCCCGAAGCCTTCTGAAAGCTCCAGGGCTTGTACCATGTAGTCCTTTGCTTCCTGGCTGCTTCCAGGGCAGAAGACTCCCATATTGGCAAACTTGCCTATTATCCGGTTGTCCTGCTCGTTCTGGGAGCTAGCCATTCCGGGGTCATCTCCGGACACCAGGACAAATCCCCCGTTGACCTCAGTTTCCGTAAATGTCATAAGTGGATCCATAGCCACATTGACACCTACATGCTTCATTGTAGCCATTGACCTTGCACCATAGAATGAACCGCCGATTGAAACCTCCAGGGCCACCTTTTCGTTTACGCTGAATTCAGCATAGATGCCCTCGTATTCCTTTACCGACTCCATCATCTCAACGGTAGGAGAACCCGGATAGCTGGCTGCGATGAGACCTCCGCCTTCGTAGAACCCCCTTGCTATGGCCTGGTTCCCTGAAAGTATCTTCTTTTCCCCAATCACTCTCTAAAACACCCCCGATGTTAATAGTTTCGCTATGGTTATATGATAGCACGGAAACGTTTGCAGGTGCAATTTCGCGCTGATCCCTACTTGAACAGGTCCTTCAGCTTATCTGCAAGTGCTGAGTTCAGCGGCTCGGATTCCTTTTCCATATCCTTGAGGAATTTACCGACGTCCCTCTTCGACATTGCCGTTCCTTCCTTCTCACGCCTTTCGTTGAAGGCCGAAAGCTTCTCTCTGTGACCGCAGATGCATCTGAACTGCTTGTTGTCACCTTCGCCGATAAGTTCCATCTTCTTGTGGCACTCAGGGCATCTTGCATTGGTAACAGTGGATATTGTCTTCCTGAATCCGCATTCCCTGTCCTGGCAGACATGCATCACGCTGTTCTTGCCCTTGACCTCAAGCAGCGCCTTGCCGCAATCAGGGCATTTAGAGCCTGTGAGATTGTCATGCCTGAAGGTTCCCTGTGAGGCCCTTATCTCCCTCACAACCTTCCTGGCATATTCCTCCATGTCTCCTATGAACTTGTCCTGCGCAAGCTTCCCCTCCTTAATGAGGCTCAGCCTGTGCTCCCAGTCAGCTGTGAGGGCAGGCGATTTCAAATCCTCAGGAGCCAGTGTCAGAAGCTGCCTTCCCTTTGAGGTTGTATATATGCCCTTGCCCCTCTTCTCGATGACAAAGGATGAGAACAGCTTTTCGATGATATCAGCCCTTGTGGCTACAGTGCCGAGACCTGATGAGGATGACAGAGCTTCCCTCTGCTCCTTGTCCCCACCCTCCATGTACTTCAATGGATTCTCCATCGCAGTAAGCAGCGTGCCTTCATTGAAGGGCTCAGGAGGAGTCGTCTTTCCGGTCCTGATATGTGCCTTCTCTACAGGGAATGAATCACCCTTCCTGAACTCTTGGAGCTTCAGGTCATCCTTCTCATCGCCCTTGTGACCGGGAACGGCCCTGTAGCCAGGTGACACTGTGGTCCTTGCCTTTATCGAGAATCTCTCTCCTCCGGCTGATGCCTTTATGGCTACCTCCCTGTAGACATACGGCGCAGAAAGGGCCGCAATGAACCTTGACACCACAAGGTCATATACCTTCTTCTCCTTGTCAGTCAGTGCACCTGTCCTTGCTTCATCCTCCGTCGGGATTATCGCATGATGGTCTCCTACCTTGCTGTCATCAACGCACCGGAGCTTCCCTGAAAATCCCTTTCTTATGAGGTCCTGCCCGATTACAGAAAGCTGCCCCTTCGCCGACGCCCTGATCCTGTCAGGCAGGGTAGACACAAGATCCCTTGTCAGATACCTTGAATCAGTCCTCGGGTATGTAAGGACCTTGTGCCTCTCATAAAGTGTCTGCATCAGGTTAAGCGTCTCCTTTGGACTGAAGCCGTAGAGGCTGTTGCAGTCTCTCTGGAGCTCGGTAAGGTCGTATGGCAGGGGAGGTTCTGTCTTCTTTTCGGCTACGGCCACATCGTCAATCTTAAGGGTTGCCCTTACAAGCTTTTCCCTTATTGCCTCGGCCTTCTCCCTCTCAAATATCCTTCCGCCTTCCATGGCGAAGGCTGCGCCTTTGGCTTCGATTCCGACCTCATAAAAATCGACGCTCCTGAAGGAATTTATCTCCTCCTCACGCTTCCTTATTATCGCAAGAGTAGGAGTCTGAACGCGACCAAGTGAAAGCTGTGCATTGTGCTTTACTGTCAGCGCCCTGGTCGCGTTTATCCCGACAATCCAGTCAGCATGGCTCCTGGCTTCTGCAGACCTGTAGAGGTTGTCGTACTCGCGGGAATCCCTGAGCTTCGTGAATCCCTCCCTCACTGTCTTTTCGGTTGCTGAGGATATCCAGAGCCTCTTCATGGGCTTTTTTACACCTGCAACCTTTATGATCCACCTTGCCACAAGCTCCCCTTCCCTTCCGGCATCGGTCGCTATGACTATGCTGTCGACATCCTTCCTGTCCATAAGGAACTTGACCGTCTTGTATTGCCTTGATGACTGCCCTATGACTGTAAGCCTCATCCTTTCTGGCAAGATGGGAAGGTCCTCCATCCTCCATGTCTGGTATTTCTTGTCATATTCCTCAGGGTCAGCAAGCGTCACCAGATGGCCCATGGCCCACGTGACCACGTAGCCCTTACCCTCCATATACCCTTCCTTTGACGAGACTGCTCCAAGCGCCTTTGCTATATCCTTGCCTACCGAGGGCTTCTCGGCCAGTACCAGTATGTTTCCCAAAATCAATCATTCCTTCCAGCTGTAATGCTTGCATATATTATCTAAGCATTCTTCCTTACCTGATTATACCACGACAAAAACAAGGCCGGGTTCTTCCCGGCCTGTACTGACCATATTCAGTTTCCGGATGCCAGCCTCATGTTTGAATAGGCATCATTTTCAACCAGGTCCACGACGAGTACCGCCAGATCCTCAGCAGAAATCGATGAATTGCCGTTGTCATCAACGACCAGTGTCTCATCAAGGCTCAGCCTGTATTTACCTGTCCTCTCGCCTGGTGATATCATGGCTGCCGGGCTTACGCTTGTCCAGGTGAACGACTGACCCTTAAGTTCCTTGTATACCTTAAGCGCCATTTCATGCACTGACGCCACACCCTTCCAGGATTCAGGGAACAATGGCGAATCCATAAGCTTTGACCCTGAATGGTTCTTGAGGCTCCCTGCACCACCTATGACTATAAGCTTCCTTACACCAGACTTTTCGGCAATATATACAAGGTTCCTCTGTGCTTCCACGAAGCTGCCAAGGTCCTTCAGATCAGGAGCCAGAGCACTTATGAGCACATCATAATCCATAATGTGGCTAAGGATGGTATCAGGTTTGAATATGTCGCCGTAGCAGGCTATTACTGTCGTGTATCCAGGCACCTTCGATGGATTCCTCGCTATTGCCGCAACCAGATGCTCCCTTGCTGCAAGCTCGTCAAGTATCCTTGACCCTATCATTCCCGTGGCACCTACAAGTCCTACCTTCATACAAAAACCTCCAGTCTGGGTGAACTCCACCAATAATCATCTCTTCAATTTTGATTTTAGTGTGAACTTATAGACTGGAGAGGATATTTCTGTATACATTGTTTTAATATTGGCCAGCGTCGATCCTTCAGGAGAAGACTATCCCTTCAGCACCTGACTCAACCCGTTCTATGGTCCCGCGCCAGTATTCGTAGAGTCCTTCAGGGAGCTTCCAGGATGCAGTAACGACCGACTGGAACCTTATCCCGTCAGCTTCACCGTACCTCTCACACTCAACCCTCCATGGCCTAAGCTCATTCCCTCCATCTGGATTCGCATAGTACCTGTCATCGCTCTCGAAGCTCCTGAAAAGTCCGTCATCTCCGAATATGAACCTTCCAGTGACAGTTATCCCCTTTAGTGTCATTGAAGCATTGACCACATTCCCCTGAACGCTTCCCCAGGTAATGTAAGGCATAAGAAGCATCCCCGGTATCATCGTTGCTTCAGCGAGAAGCGTAACGATCCCTGAGGCATCCATCTCAACCCCCTTCTCGTCAAGTACGTTAACTATTCCAGCAAGCTTTCCAAGCATGCTGCCCGTACCACCGATTGAAAGGTCCAGACCCTCGAAAGGAAGCAGTCCGAACATCCTGGTCTTCATGTAGGCTGCCCTGAACGGAGACACAGCTGAGTTGAACTGCTGCGTTGCAAGGCTTGTCCAAGGCTTGTCGGGACCGAAACGTATGCTTGTCTCCTTCCAGATCACCCATCCGGAAACAGGAAGCCTTTTCCCCTCATATCCGCAGAGGCTTAGATGCTTTCTTACAGGCTCCGGCAAGAGTGCTGCATTATTTTGCCCTTTGCCATCCCAATCCTTAAGCCTTTCAATTTCATCTTCAGTGTTCTTCAGGTAGGTCGCAGAAACCTTTGACATTTTAGTCCCTCCATGTTGATATTTCAGATCCTTCCGGATCCTGATCAAAAGTGCTCCATATGGGATTATTGCTATGGCTGGTCCTCTTCTTCAGGATAGATCGCCTCAAGCTCATCGGGATCCTCCGGTACTGCAAGAGTACCCTCCGAGATTTCCGATGCTGCTGACTCGAGCAGGTCAAGAAGATCGGCATCGGCAGCCAGGCCAGGATGAATCGTATCTGAGATCCTTATCCCGCCTTCCATTATTCCGGAGGACACCTGGCCCTGTGTGAAGCTGCCCTCCAATACATCCTTCACTGAATCATACGCATACCTTCCGGCATCCTTCACCACAGAAGCAAGTATCACTGAAGCCCTTTCAGGATAGGCGGCAGCCTCATCCCTCTCAGAACCCAGCGCAAGCATCCCCATATCCTCTGCAGCCTCGTAGAGCCCTTCTCCCGAGAGCCCCGCCGCATGCATTACAATGTCAGCACCCTGGCTGTAAAGGTCTCCTGCAAGCGACCGGACCTTTGAAGAATCGGTAAATGAGCCTGAATACTTTATCATGGTACCCTCAACCAGAAGATTCCCGGCTTCCTCATTCACAGACATTACACCGGCTATGAATCCAGCCTCATACCTTCTTGTGACAGGCAGCTCCATTCCCCCTATGAAGCCAACCCGTCCTGTCTTCGTCATGCTTCCGGCGATGATGCCCATAAGGTAGGCACCTTCATTCTCCCTGAACTCAACAGACCTGACATTTGGAGCTTCTGCACTCCCGTCGATGATTAGAAATTTCCTGTCAGGATATTCCATTGCAATGCGCAAGACCATGGGAGCCATCTTCAGTCCCGCACTAATGATCAGGTCGTTTTCTTTGGCAAGTGCATCAAGGTTATTCTCATACTGGTCTGAAGCCTTTGAAACCATGACCTGCGATTTTACCTCAAAATCAGCAAGGACCCTATCAAGTCCTCCAAGTACCGCATCCTCAAGCACCTTATCCGAGAGCTCCCATTCATCTCTTGACATCCCTACCCTTACCTTGGACGTCCCCGAGGGCTCGGTTGGTGCAGGCCTATCTTCAGCCGTGCAGGCATATAGCGATCCGGCCAACGCAATCGCAAGGAGAGCCGGTACGATCTTCCTAATTCTCATTTTACCTCCAAGATGCTCATAAACTTCGGCAATCATAATGCTGCCATTCACCTGAGTCTTTACTAGAATATATTATGACACAATTGGGATTGCATATGAACATGGGGGGATAAAAAAACAGAAGGCATGAAGGAACCCCATACCTTAGGTTCCCGCATGCCTGATTTTAATATCGGATCTTCTTATCAGTCAGACCTTAAAAGTCCTGACTCTTAGCTGCTCTTTTGACTATTTGCCTGCAAGATAGCCGTTGATGAACGCCTTAACGTCATCAAGTGACTTGATGTCCTTTGGACCTGCTATGGCCTTCTTCTCTCCGCTCTCATATATTGCCATGGTCGGAAGTCCCATTACCCTTTCCTTCATTGCAAGCTTTCTCTCTGCTCCTGTATCAACTGATGCGAAGGTTACCTTTCCCTCGAACTCCTTTTCCATCTCATGGACTCCCGGGAGGAGCTCCATGCATATTGCACAGCTCTCGCCGAAGAAGTCAACGAAAACAGGAATCTCTGAATCCTTCAGTAACTCAGCGTAGCTGTCTGTCTTTAGCTCTATCATTATTCTTCCTCCAGATACTTCTCGCAGGATACCGCTGCAACAGCACCATCGGCTGCGGCTGTTATTACCTGCCTGATCGTAGTTTCCCTGATGTCGCCTGCTGCGAAAACACCGGGAAGGTTTGTCCTCATGTATGCATCGGTCCTGATCTCGCCAAATGTGTTCATATCGACCTGTCCCTTGAACAGTGCCGATATGGGCTCATATCCGACGAACACGAACACTCCGTCGACCTTGAAATCCGAGACCTCACCGGTAAGCACATTCTTGACCTTAAGTCCTGAAAGTACTCCGCCGGCCTCATGGGCTTCCTCAACTACTGTATCCAGCAGGAATTCTATCTTTTCGTTTGCCCTTGCCTTGTCAACAAGGTACTGGGCAGCCCTGAAGCCCTGCCTTCTGTGTATTATCGTGACCTTGCTGCCGAACTTCGTGAGGTAGAGTGCCTCCTGTATGGCTGAATCTCCGCCGCCGATTACTGCAATCTCAAGGTCAGTGAAGAAGTCAGCGTCACAGGTGGCACAATAGGATACCCCTCTTCCTCTGAGTTCATCCTCACCCTTGAACCCGATGGTCCTTGGTGTAGCTCCGGTAGCGATTATTACTGTCTTACCCTCTATCTCTCCGGTCTTTGTGACTACCTTCTTTATCTTTCCGGTAAGGTCTACTGAAAGCACCTCGGTCTTCATGAACTTCGTACCGAATGCCTCAGCCTGCTTCCTCATCTTGTCAGAAAGCTCCGGACCTGTAATGCCGATGTCGGCTCCCGGATAATTGTCTACTTCATAGGTTGTAGCAACCTGTCCGCCATATGATCCCTTCTCGATAAGAAGAGTGTCAAGCTTTCCCCTGCCTGCATAGAGCGCAGCAGAAAGTCCTGCAGGACCTCCGCCAAGAATGATCGTATCGTAAATATGCGCCATGTTTACCTCCAGTTTATACTGAGTATTTTGAACCCAAATCTAAGATTATTATACAACCTTTTCCCGATATTGAAAATAGATTTTATCAAATTTAATTTTACAGCATGAAAAAAGGCACCTTTTTGGTGCCGATGATCTGACTATGCTTCCAGATAGAAAACTCCTGCGAAGCCCGGACCGCCATGGGTAGCTATTACAGTTCCGACAGGAACTATGATACAGCTTACTCCCTTTGAGTCGAATATTGCCTTAACAGGATTCACAATTTCGTCTGCCTTGGCATGTATAAGAATGACCTCGGTGCCAGGCTTCACCTTTGCTGCTTCGGCAAAGTCAGTAAGCGCCTTCAAAGCCTTCTTGGTTCCCCTCACCTTATCCTTCATCTCAAGTCTGCCATCCTTGACTGTAAGTATGGGCTTAATTCCAAGTATCCCGCCTACAGCGCCAGCAGCCTTTGAAAGCCTTCCGCCCCTGACCAGGTTCTCGAGAGTATCAAATGACGCAAGGACCTTTATCCTGTCCTTATGGCTCCTGACCTCAGCTTCTATCTCCTTGAGGCTCTTTCCGGCCTTGACCATCTTGCCTGCTTCTATCAGAGACAGCATGATTCCTGCCGATACATTCATCGTGTCGATTATCACTATGTCTTCCGACTCCAGCATGTCCTTCGCTATCTGAGCTGACTGACCGGTGCCTGAAAGTGCCGAGGAAATATGTATGGATAATATCTTGTATCCTTCAGCGAGGTATTTCTTGTAGACATCATGGAAATCCTGTGGGTTTACCTGGCTGGTTGTAGGAATGAAGCTGACTTCTTCATCCTGTCAAAGAATTCATCAAGTGTAAGGGAGCCGTCCCTGAATGATTCTTCTCCTATGTGCACGGTAAGAGGCACCACTTCAATGTCGTATTCCTCAATGAGTGCTTTTGTAAGGTCAGCAGTGCTGTCTGTCACTATCTTGATCTTTTCCATATACCCTCCGGTTGCGCTTAAGCTCATGCAAAAGCTTTGATGCTCAAATTATATACAACAAAGCAGGCCGGTAAATGGCCGGCCTGCAAAAATTAAGAATTTATTCAGATATTTATTTCATTCCCTTGAATCCAGTCTGCCTTTTGGCCTCGTAAACCACGATTGCCACTGTGTTGGAAAGGTTAAGGCTTCTTGTGGTGCTTTCTATCATGGGGACCCTGATGTTTGTACCGTAGCCTCCATCCCTTATGCTGTCAGGGAGTCCGCTGGATTCCCTTCCGAATACGATGAAGTCCTCATCCCTGTACTCCACCTCGGTATAAGGCACCGAGCCCTTTGTGGTGGAAAAGAAGAACCTTGCATCCTGGTAATTTTCCATGAGCTCCTCGAAGCTGTCATACATATGAAGCTCAAGGAATGGCCAATAGTCAAGTCCAGCTCTCCGGACATTCTTGTCTGTGATCTCAAATCCCGTCGGTCTGATTATGTGCAGCCTCGAATCGGTCAGGACGCACGTCCTTCCGATGTTACCGGTATTCTGTGGTATTTCGGGATTGAACAGGACTACATTCAGCATTCCACATCCTCCCCCAGGATGAACCTTCCTATCATCCTTGCTACGCCGTTATTGTTGTTGTCGCAGGTAACGAACCTTGCCATTGACTTCACTTCGTCAATGGCATTGCCCATGGCTACAGGCATCCCTGCGACTGACAGCATCGAAAGGTCATTCTCGCTGTCGCCAATGCAGATCATCTCTTCACTGCTTATCCCGAAATGCTTCGCAAGCCTCAGTGCAGCCAGACCCTTGTCAGCATCCATGGCTGTGAACTCGATGTTGTTTCCTGATGATACTATCTTTATCCTCTCGTTCTCCCTCATTCTCTTCTTTATTGGCTCGATGAGATCGAGTTGAGGGAAACATATCCCCTTCTGTATCCTGTCCCCGTCTTCACTTATAAGGTCATCATAGGTATAGGAGTCGTTGATGTACCTTATGGTTATGTTCTTGTCCCTGGGAAGAACCTTCTGAAGTGCCTCGTACCTCTTCACAAAATCCCTGACTTCATTGACGTACATCGTACCCCTGTTGTAGAAGTTCGGCTCCACGTCATATTCCTTAAGCGTATCGATAATATACCTCAGGTCCTCCCTCTTAAGATTGGACTCGAAGAACACCTTGTCGCCCTCCCTTTCCGTGACATAGGATCCGTTTGAAGAGATTATGGGATCCCAAATGTCAAGCTGCTCTGCATACAGCCTTGCGGAGAGGTGCATCCTGCCTGTGGCTAGGACTACTATGACTCCCTTCTCCTTCGCTTTTCTGATTGCTTCCTTATCCATGTCCGAAATCTCCTGGTTGCTCTGCAAAAGAGTCCCGTCGAGATCCGTACAAATCATCTTATATTTTATGGTGAATTCACCCCTTGCATTTAATGGTCAGAAAAATTATATCATATACCTGAGGGATATGCCCCGCATTTTACTTGAAAAACACTCCATGGTCTCAGTATTTCCTTCTGCCCCATTGTAATTTGCATTAAGAAAAGCTCTGCCATGAAGCCTCCACTATTGTTGCCATGATCATTTCAGAGCTCATTTAGTCTCCCGGATCGACTGCGCAACTCGCCTTTCTCAGACTGCCTTTTAGGGGTTTATGCTATGTTTACCCAAGGTTCATATTGCTGATAAATGCATTTGCTACCATGTACTCAGATAGCTAAGTGAACTGAAAATTCAGCGTCAAAGCTCCTTTCAAAGCTATTGATTGAGCATTTTGCAAAAAAATCCACCTGAAGTCGAGGATTTGTTTAACAAATAAAAAACTGGAGGTGAATGGCGCTGCATCCCGCTAAAATGCGGAGGCCTACGCCCTGATCATGAACAGGTATGTATACATGCTCGCTGTCTTCCTGATGCTTCTTACAGGATGTTCAAAGCCCTTAAGTGCAGACAGAAATACAATATCGGGCGATTATTACCATACTGCGGCTGTAACCGAGGATGGAAAAGTGCTTATAGCAGGCTACAGGAACTACAGACAGGAGGATGTGTCATCATGGAGACATATAGTTTCAGTCAGTTCGGATGACAACCATATCCTGGGTCTTAAAAGCGACGGGACAGTTGTGGCTGCAGGCAACAATGCCTATGGCCAGTGTGAAGTGTCTGGGTGGACCGATATCATTGAAATAGCTACAGGCTTCAACTTTTCCATCGGACTCAGAACCGATGGATCTGTCGCGTTTGCTGGAAATGATGGATATGACGTCAACGAGTGTGCAAATTGGAAAGATATCGAATCTATAGATGCAAACGCCTACACCGCTGTAGGCCTGAATAGGAACGGAACCTATATTGGATCCGGAGCTGGCTGTGAAGAGTATTACCGGCCTGATGATCCGGCAATAAAGAAAATAGCAGATATTATATTCAGTTCAGGCGCAATCATATTGAACAATGATGGTACGGTCGTGTATCATGGCGAATCCACTGATTCCATGCAAGAGATCAGGGAATGGACTGATATTGCTGCTGTGACCGGCGGACGCTACCATATTGTAGGTCTCAAAAAGGACGGTACAGTAATAGCCATAGGTGACAATACTTTCAGGCAGTGCGAGGTGTCAGAGTGGACAGGAATAGTTGCCGTTTCATGTGGCTGGTACCATACGATCGGGCTCAGGGAAGATGGAACGATAGTAACCACCGGAGACAAGAGACATGACCAATGTGATGTCACCTTATGGAAGGATATTGCAATGCCCTAAGATAATAATGGCTTCAAAAACTTTACACATGTATCCAATACATGGCATTTTTCATCCTTTCGCATTTAATCATCGACAATTGTGTCTCATCCTGCAGAAAGCCCGAAAATGACGCTGAATGCATTTTCGGGCTTTGCAAGCTGCCTATTCAGTTTAATTCGACTTTTAAGTCATTCCAGTGCTAGATTACATACCGCCTCAATATATGCTTCGGCAGGCCTCTCAGCCTCATTGCCCTTCTTGATATGTCCCTGTATAGCTCTCGCCTTTCAGGGAAATCCCCTTCGGTTCCTCCATAGACTTCCTTGTACGCTTCACCTACCAGTTTCAGATATCTTTCCTTTATACCGCTGTCATGAAGCCGGTTAGCGAATTCAAGGTCTGTTTCACCTTTCTTCCTGACCTCATAGGCTTCCTCCAGGACACTGTTGATAAGCGAGAAGTATCTTTTAAGTGATTTGGACCTCATTGCGATCTCAACGAGTATCAGCTTCCTCAGGACCAACAGAGCCAGTATTATTGCCATGGCTGCTGCAGCATACGAGAAGATCCTTGCAATAATGCTTCCAAAGGTCTCCTTGACCGGTATCGGTCCCGGAATCGGCTC
This sequence comes from Clostridiaceae bacterium UBA6085, assembly GCA_002428605.1. Taxonomy (GTDB): domain Bacteria; phylum Bacillota; class Clostridia; order Clostridiales; family Clostridiaceae; genus Youngiibacter. The sequence goes on along the minus strand of DIXH01000030.1, from coordinate 9,368 downwards.
TTCAGGATCTACTTCCGGTCTTCCTCCAGGAGTAGTAGGGGAAACGGGCCCTTCACCCGGATTTTCCTCGCCTGGTTCTGCAGGGTCCACAGGACCTTCACCCGGTTCTTCGATCTCTGCCTGCTCCCTGGCCGTACCTGTAGCGTCAAACGTCATCCAGAGGTCCCTGTCCTCATCAATGAGGACCTCGGTCCATGCATGAGCATCGCTGTTCCTTATGACGTAAGATCCATCAGATGCCTTTTCACCGCTTATCTTGAAGCCTTCAACATATCTTGACGGAATTCCATTCATCCTGAGCATGATTGCAAGAGCAGATGCAAAGTGTACGCAGTAGCCGCCTGTCTCGCCGAACAGGAACTCCTCCACGAAGTCAGTGCCTGGATCGTAGGTTCCCGGAGTAAGTGAGTAGCTATAGTTAGCCTTGAGGTATTCAGTCAGGGCCAGTGCCTTCTCATAGTTTGTGACTTTTCCTCTTGTAATATCCAAAGAAAGGTTCCTGACCCTTTCCATCCTTGAATATTGGGATGGAAGCTCAAGATATCTCAAATTCCTGCTTCTCACAGAAGGTCCGAAATCCCTTGAAATAAGTTCCTGCCTTACTACAGGCTCATAGTAGTATTCTACGGTATAGCTTTCGGAGCTCTCCTTGTTTGCCGTGAAAATCTGGAAGTCTCCGTTATAGAAGACCCTCTGGATGCTGTTGTTGAAATAGACTTCCCTTGTATTAAGAGTGTTGAAGAGAGTCGAAGTCATGTCCGAAAGTGGATAGACCTCTATCTTCTTCATTGCCTCGGCATAACTTGCGGTTACAGCATTCAGGACTAAGAGCCTGTAGTCCTCTACCCTTCCTCCTGCAGTATATCCCATCTCATCGACCAGCCAGGAGGAACCTGTATACCTTGACTTGACAGAACCTCTCAGGTAAACGGGGTTGTCCCCTTTTGCCCTGAGGGCTTCCTTTTCGTCTATTGATACATCTCCGCCCAGCTTGGTATCTGAGTCATTGTACCCTGATGAGGCAATGGTGAACGGGTTCTCGATCTCCTGCCCGTTGATATACAATGTGGGCACCAGCATATTGTTGAAATAAGTCCATATCCTGTCTGTGTAAAGTCCCTTTCTGTCAAGGTCAACGAAGGACATGCCTGTAGCGACAACAAGTGATATGGCCAGTATCTGGAACAGCCTTGCCTTCTTGTTGACCTTGATGCTCTTAGCTGTCTCGTCCAGGAAAGTCCCCCTGTATATCAGGATTGAGAGGACCCATACGGGCACAAACATCTTAACGTAATCTGCTGCCTGATTGTAGTAGTCCACTGCCCAGAGGAAGAAGATAAGCCCGGTATCAACGATGATCAGGTTGTATGGAAATATGGTAACAGTGACTGCAAGCAGAAAGCTTCCGCCCATGATGAGCATCCTCAGGAGAGGCATGAACATCTCGACTGTTACCTCCTGTCCGAAGGTAAGCGCATGATTGACATCCGCCAGCGAATCTCCGAGGGTGCTCTCGCCGGTATATCTCCACATTGCATAATTCACGGCAACGAGGACCGCGCCGATTATTGCCCATCTTGCTCTTTGATACTTCTCCCTGATGGCAACAGACAGGATAGCAGTCATTATGACAGGAAGCAATGCCATCAAAATCACCAGGGCTACACTAAGCTCCCTGATATGATAGGCCCTGACGACCACAGCCGCGAAAACCGTCATGTTCAGGAATATGAGGAGGTTCTGAAGTATCCTGCTCTTGAAGAAATCCATCTAGCCTTCCTCCCCTATGATCACCGTGCCGATCTCGGCATTTTCAATTCCGGCGCCGTCCTTGACCTCGAATGTAAATACAGTAACGCTGTTCTTTCCTGACTTAAGGTCAGCTATCTTAATCGCTGCTGACTTAGAGAGTGATCCTGTAAAGATCAGAAGGCTCCCTCTGTCCCTAAAATCATCAGTCCTTTCAGTGAGGAATGTCCCGAGCTCCTTCCTGTTGTGGGAATCAGCCGCTACCATGTATTCCATGAGTGCGTCGAAGTCCTTCACGCTGTTTATTTCAAATATCTTTCGTTCTTTTCCGTTGATCACAAAGGTCTGCTCGTAACCTCTCCTGAGGATGTCCCTGGATACTGACAATGCATATGACACAAGGTTCTCCTCGTGGCTTCCGTCATCATCAAGCTGGTACACGCTTTCAGACATGTCAAGAAGAAGCATATGGTCCCTGCTCCTCATGCTCTCACCGATCTTAACGAATATCTCTCCGTATTTGGCACTGACCTTCCAGTTTACCTTCCTCAGGCTGTCTCCGGGGGAATACCTGCGAAGCTCCCTCTGGCTGTAGTGGTCTTCCTTCGAAAGGGCGGTCCTGGAGCTGCCCATTGTGCCGAAACCGGGAACATACTCCCTTGGATTCAGGCTCTTAAGCTTCGGATATACCCTTATCTCTTCCCTTTTAAAGACCCTTCTTGTCGATATTATGTTGAAGGCATCCCTTATCTCAAGTGTAATGTCCTTGAACTCATAGATTCCTCTCTTCCTGAAATCATACCTGAATGGGATCTGCGTTGCATCCCTGGGGCTTGCGCTCCTCACATCAAGCTCCTCTTTTCCTGCAAAAGCCCTCAGGAAAGGCATGAAGAAATAGCTGTCATTGGAAACCGTAAGATAGAACTCTCCCCTGTCTCCAGACGTGAACTGCTTCTTCTTGACCTTCATCTCGCTCTTCAGGCTTGCTGCAGCCACAATGGTCATGAGAAGGGACATCACTCCCATTGAAGCGAATATGATCAGCAGTGAAGTGAATATGAAGCCGCCCTGAATGACATAAAGCAAATAGACAGCTGCGAGAGCTATGATGAACTTGATGTCGACCTTCATCTCTCTACCTTCCTATCTTTGGGGGATCGACCATCGCAAGGGCAAGCTTTATCGCCTCAAGGCTGCCTGTACCCTGGCTCCTTGCATATGCTGAGGTCTGCACCCTGTGTGAGAGGACCATCGATGCATTTTCCTTGATATCCTCCGGGATCACATAATCCCTGCCTGATATCAGAGCCGAAGCCTGTCCGATCTTCATCAGTGCAAGGGAAGCCCTGGGGCTCGCGCCAAGCGTGAACAGCCTGTTGGTCCTTGTTTCCGATGTTATCCTTACTATATAGTCATAGATCTCGTCACTTACCCTCACGCGCTTCGTGTCATCCTGGAGCTTCAGTATGTCTTCCTTTGTCGCAACGCTCTCGAGAGCTTCGAGAGGATTCTCCTCCCTGAAGTTCATTAGGATCCTGATCTCGTCGTCGTGGCTCGGGTAACCTATCCTCATCCTGATCATGAACCTGTCCAGCTGAGCCTCCGGAAGGTTGAAGGTACCCTCGTACTCGATTGGATTCTGGGTAGCCATTACAAAGAACGGCCTGTCCAGTGCATAGGTTGAATTCCCCTCTGAAACCTGATTTTCCTCCATGACTTCAAGAAGTGCGGACTGGGTCTTAGGCGAGGTCCTGTTTATCTCATCGGCAAGGACTACATTGGCAAATATCGGTCCCTTTCTGTATTCGAAATTCATTGTCTTCTGGTTGTAAATGGATACCCCAGTTATGTCCGATGGCAAAAGGTCAGGTGTGAACTGGATCCTTGAGTACGTCAGGTCAACGCTTCTTGCAAGTGCCTTGACCAGAGTTGTCTTTCCTATTCCCGGTATGTCCTCAATGAGAATGTGTCCGCCGGCAAGCATTCCTTTAAGGATGTTCCTTATCTCCCTGTCTTTTCCGAGTATTACCTTCTCTATGTTCTTCTCTATCCTCTCAAGCACTTCCAAAGCATGTCCAACTCCTCTATAAATAATTGACCCATTAAATTTTGAACAGACCACCGGTTAGCAGATTCAAAATGCTCCCCGGTGGTCTGGTTTTTAGATATTCTTTATTGTCTGTACTTATGGGGTAACTGGTGCCTCAGTCGGCTGTGGCTCCTCAGGAGTCTCAACTGGTGTCACCACCGGGGCTGGCTTCGTTCCCCTTCTTACTATCTTGTTGACAACCTTGTAGGAGTCACTTGAAATCATGTCTGTCGATACTACCTTGCCGCCTATGATAGTCTGAAGATATACTTTGACCTTATAACCTGTAACGGCATTCTGCTCTACAACGTTAGTTCCGACTTCAAGAGTTGGGTCATCGATGTATTCAGTCTTAGGGTTAAGTACCGCATAAACGTCAGTGACAAAGTTATATGACTTTCCGCCCATTTCATCTACGTTTCCGTAAACAGTAACGTTGGCCTTCTTCCCGTCTCCATAGGATGTGATATATATCGGTGAATTGTAGTTGTTCTGAAGCTTTAAGTCAGTGTATGGAGCATAAACAGTAGCGTCAAACCCAACCGGAAGGTATGATACCTTCATGCTGTGGTTCCTTCTCTCAACAACTCCGAGTCCTGCCCTTACTCCGGCCTGATAGAGCGTGCTTGAAATCTGGCATACTCCGCCGCCTATACCCGACTCCACCTTGTTGCCCACAAATATTCCGGCTTCCTTGAAGCCTGCTGCAACAGATATTGAACCAATTGACTTGTTATAGCTTATGACCTCTCCCGGCATAAGGAGAGTTCCTGAAATCTTCTTTGCAGCCAGAGCTACATTGAACTTCCTGTTAGCTATCGAAGATGAATAGTCTGTAGTATAGGATGCGAGAACCCCGTTGATCTTCCTGAGCGTTTCTGCCTTTACAGCAGGCTCGGTTACCGCTACCTCTGCAACTATCTCTGCCGGGTCTTCAAGTCCCGGCTCGATTGCCGCAATCACGTCCGCCTTGAGCTTTTCAGCGTCAAGAGACTGACCGTTCAAAGATTCAGTTACAATGAACGCGCCGTCTTTCCTTGAAAGTGTGGCATCCTTTGCTTCCTGCGTGTTTTCAGTTATTATCCCGGTCACGAACTCGTCTACATAGGCTGCATCATGACTGAACTCAACCCTGATTTCAGTGCCTTCAGGCGCCTTAAGGTACGCCACCTGATCCTCGAACTCCAGGTCTTTCCCGAAATCCATGGCCTCCTCCAGGATGCTCTCCTCATCGACCTTTATATTCAGCTTGTCATATGTGAAGGAGTATTCTTTGTCGAGGACGTCGACCTTTACGGTCTTCCCTTCGATGACATCAAGAATCTCGCTTTCGAACTTCGTCTTCGCTTCCTCGAGGGTCAGCCCGGAAAAATCAACTCCGTCGATGACAACACCCGGATAGACCTTGTTCGCCCATTCAGCTACCAGGGCCTTCTTGGCTTCGAGTTCGATCCTCGCCTTTTCCCTCTGGACGCTTGAGTAGTATGCATATCCACCGACACCGACAACAGCCAGTATCAGGATAAGTAGCATCGCTGTCTTTTTTTTCATACCGCACAGGACCCGTTCAAACCCGGATCCACTGCCCTCCTCAAAATATATTGGAAGTTAGTTCAATTTATCAAACCAATTATAACAAAGGCATTATACCCATGCATAACATTATGATTACAAATTAATCTTACTTTAAGATTTACTATTGTCAATACCAGGATTCACAGGCCATACGGAATTAATTTTCATTCATCTAACATGCTTTGCCGATCTTTCAGATACCATGTTAAATCATGGTGATTTTGTTATATAATTATGGGAAAGACTTAATTTTGCCAATTGGAGGAAACCTATGGATGAAGGAAAAGAAATACTGAGTATCCTGAAAGAGCTGATTCTTAAGGACAGCCCAACCGGTTACCATGAGAAGGTTATGGATTACGTCAGAGAAGAACTCACGAATGCCGGAATAGCTTTCAAAACCACAAACAAGGGGGCAGTGATAGCAAAGATCAGCGGCAAGAGCACTGAAGGACTCCTTTATTCGGCACACACGGATACCCTTGGAGGTATGGTCAAGAGCATCAAGGACAAGGGAACCCTTGAATTCACCCTCATCGGAGGGTACATGTTCAATACTTTGGAGTCTGAGAACTGCAAGGTCATGACATCCGATGGAAAGCTCATTTCAGGTACTGTTCAGACCACAAAGCCCTCGGTACACATAGACAGCAACGAAGCCAAGACTCTCGAAAGAGTTCAGGCAAACATGGAGGTCGTCCTTGACGAAAGGGTCTCATCCAAGGATGATGTGGCAAAGCTCGGAATCGGCGTAGGTGACTTCGTCTTCATGGACCCGAAGCTCATGATCCTGGACAACGGATTCGTAAAATCCAGATACCTCGACGACAAGGCAAGTGCTGCAGTACTCCTTGCAGCGGCAAAAAAGCTGAAGGACATGGAGCCTGAACGCTCGATATACTTCTTCATATCGAACTACGAAGAAGTGGGCCATGGAGCGAGCGCTGGAATACCTGAAGAGATCACCGAATTCATTGCAGTTGACATGGGAGCGCCTGGCAACAACCAGAATTCAAGCGAATTCAAGGTAAACATCTGTGCCAAGGACAGCACAGGGCCCTACGACTATGCCCTCAGAAAGAGGCTTGTATCAATCTGCGAAAGGGAATCCATACCATATGCGGTAGACATATACCCTTCCTACGGCTCAGATGCTTCTGCGGCTCTTAGCGCAGGACACGACCTCCGCACAGGCCTAATCGGTCCCGGAGTCTTCGCTTCCCACGGATATGAACGAACCCACCTGGATTCTCTAATGGCAACATTCGACCTTGTTGTGAAGTACGCGATGGAAAAGGCTTGAAAAAATAGAAATTTTTCTAATCATCCTGTAATGGCCAAACCCTTCGATATACATGCTTATGTGGTATATCGAAGGGTTATTATTTGGGATTTGTTAAATCAGGCTTTCACGAATCAGCTGATACTACTAAAAGTATCATATAAATTCTTCCATATTTCTGAAGCTCTCAGCTCAGTTGGAGTGATGGACATGTTGACTCCCTTTGGCAACAAGTTTCTTGAATATGATAGGGAGAGGACAATCTGCGATTGAAATAAGAAAAAACCAGCTTGATGGAGATATGGTTAATGAAGTGTTGAAAAGATATTTTGAAACTCCAGGAGCGGAATTTGTTAAGCTCATAAAATATTCTATAATGTTCAAAATCAGTGGCTAAGTTCGAAAATACATGGAGGCGCTTGCATGACTTTTAACATTCCATTACATCTTGAGGGAAGACCCGGGTGGACTTTATCCTATAATTTATATCTCTGATTTCCACCATGGTTTGTATGGGTAGGAGTAGAGCAATGGATATGGTGATTACCTTCAAAGTATTGCCACTAATCCAAGATTCTCTTTGAAGCATAATTTACGAAATTGTTATTAGTATTTGAAAATGTGATTTCAATTTATTGACCCCCATCTAGTACCAATTCTGGGTAGAAACCCGCCATTGGTATTTAACTTGATCGACTGTTAATGCTCGGAATATTTTAGGTATGGGTTTATAGCTGGAAAAATCTTTGTACTGGTTTATACCCGGAATATCCTTTGTTCGGGTTTAAAGCCGGAATATCCTTTATTCGGGTTTAAATTCGGAATATCATTTGTTCGGGTTTAACCCCGCAAATTTCTTGGCATTACTTAATTTATATGATAACATTTTAGGCAAAGGGGGCAAAGTACATGAACAATAAAGATTTTCGCTTACACATAGAAGAAGTAAAGGAAAGATTTAAAACCAGTAAGAAAATAAGTGTCGATGATTTCAATGAATTCTATAAAGAAGTGTTTGGAGATATTAAGAAAGGAACTGTAAGTTGGTATATATATGAATTAAAAAAATTAGGAGTAATTAGAAATGTATCAAGGGGACAGTACGTTTTGGAAGTTATGGAATTTGAACAAAGTGAAGAATATATCGTTATTACAATCGATATAATTAAATCATCCAAGATAGATCATCGATCTTTTAATCTAAAATTAGAGAACCATGTTAAAAAGCTCAATGAGATAATAAACCGAAAATATGAGCATAATAGGACATATAGTATATCACAGGGAGACGAGTTGCAAATAATATACCCATTTAAAGAAGGAATTGGAGATATGATGATGTTAACGTTGAGTCATTTGTTTCCTTTTATCGCTAGATACGGCATTAGCATAGGTGAAATGCATGATAGCTTAAAGATGAATTCTTGGGAAATGAATGGGCCAATATTCTGGAATGCAAGAGATCAATTAGAGAAACTAAAAAGCGCTTCCAATTATGAAGGACTTATCATCAGTGGCTTCAATAAAGCTGACAAAATCAGTAATAATATCATACGTCTAATCAATCGATCATTGGGTAAAATAACAGATAAGCAATGGGAAGCGATCAGATATGAATTATCAAATCAAAATCTTGATGAAACATTAAGAATACTTGGAATTGGAAAGAGTAGTTATTTTGAACGTCTTGATGTATCTAACTTGAGCTATATTCTTTCATCTTTTGAAGCAATATTTGAATTAATGCAGATCAGGAGGAAGATAAACTGATGCTTGCTTTATATGCATTACTTTCACATACCATTTCAGATTTTATTTTTCAGTCTAATAATGTAGTACAATCAAAAGCGGAAATGAAATTGAAAGGGTACATAAGTCATGCAATGACATTGTTTTTTACTAGTATACCTCTATTAGCCTTGATTAAAATAAGTAGCTACAAAGTATTTGCATTTCGAGTAATTTTAATTATTCTTTTGCATATTATCGTTGATTTCAGTAAAGAAAAATCACAAAACTCCATGCGAAATAAGAACTATTTCAATGATGGAAAAGCAATTCTATTTATATGTGATCAATTAGTTCACATTTTTTTAATTATCACTCTAACGAATGGAGTAGTTATTGAATATAATGAATTCAATGAGTGGATATTAGCGGTCATTTTTAATGGTAACGGACTTACATCTTCAAGTCTAAAACAAATAGTTGTAATACTATATATTTCGTTTTCAGGAGCATTTTTTATCCCTTTTATTTTTGATATCGTATATAAGAAAATTGACAATTATGCTGAGGTTTTGAATCGGTTACTAAAAGTAGGTGCAAAAACAGAAGAAAAAAAATTTATTGATGAAGTAAAAACAGGCAAATGGATTGGAATCCTTGAAAGAATTTTGATATCGATTTTCTTGTTTTCAAATCAAATTTCCTCGATAGGCTTTGTTATTGCAGTTAAATCATTAGCAAGGTTCAAGATGATGGAAAACAAAATTTTTTCTGAGTACTACTTGTTAGGCACACTTACTAGTGTCTTATATACATTTGTATGTTATGCTGTTTTTCAAATGTTATTTTGACCTACATCAAGCCTTTACATGATATTGGGGACTATGATGAAATTTGCAGACTTGACATTCGTGCATGAAATCCAGATTGCTTATGCGCAAATGT
>DIXH01000074.1 GCA_002428605.1 Clostridiaceae bacterium UBA6085 | reverse complement strand
ATGTTCATCAGGATAGTGTTCACTGCGAAAAGTATCTCGATGAGCACTGTTATTTTCTTTAAGAAGGCTTCTCCAGTCCTTGACCTGTTCTTGCTGAAGAATGTCTCCTGTGTACCTCCGCCCGTGAATCCCTTAAGACCGTCGGATTTGCTCTGCTGCAAAAGCACAACTGCTATCATGGCTATCGCCAATACAAATTCAATAAATATCAAGAAACCGTTCATAAATTCCTCCTGAGCTGTAATCAACAACTCATTTTAACATATTTCAAACTCTATAACAAATATAATATAACAAATCAGATTTCTTAACAATACCAAAAAACACGATTTTCACAAAGAAATTAACAGGAAATGAACAAGCCCGTCATAAGCCGACAGGCTTATCCCTGCATTACTTGTCTCTGCTTCAGCTATTTGTCATTCAGCAGCTCCGCATTATCCACATAAATCACGAGGTAAGGGTCGCTCTTTCCCTTCTCCACCATATACAGCAGGAAGGAATCATCGAAGATCAGGTTCTTAGACGGCGGAGGCACTGACTTATCAAGCACGATCTCAGCCTTTGACTTCAAGGCAGCCCCGCTTTCGTTAAGTACGAATTCCATCCTCTGCAGTGCACTTCCAATGAAATAGCCTTCAAAGCCCTTGTTCAAAAGGTACTGCCCTATGAGGGTCTCATAGTCCTTCTTCATGTCAATGGCAACAACCGGCACGTTAAGCTTGTCGTATCTGGTCATTGCAGCAGGTGTCCCCTCAAGGTTCCTTGCCTTCCCGAGCATCGCTTCCAGCGTGTCCTCTGCCGGCAGCTTCGCAAGGTACAGCTCCTCCTTGTCATCCTTGTCCTTAAGCCTTACTATGAACTCCTCATCATCCTTGTAGTACAGTATCTCTGCCTGGCCTTCAAGCTTACCTCTTCTGACTGCATCCCCTTCTTCCATTATCCCGAAGGACTGGACCTTCACCCCTTTGAAATCAAGGCCCTTTGTCACCTTCTCAAAGTTCTCGGCGAACTCTATGGACTTCTTCAGGAACGCATATGCAAGGTAACTTTCAGGATCCACCTTGGATTCTACCTTCCAATTACCGCCTTCCCCGAACTTCTTTTCAAGCTCCGCATTCACCTTGTCAACGATCCCATCCCTGCCCATGCCTACCATGGCTATGTAGTCTGCCTCATCAAGGGACTCTTTCTTCTGTTTCATGAGGTTAAGCTCCGTGCTGTAATCCCTTTCACTCTCTAAAAGTATGCCTTCCCCTATGACATTCTCTACAAGCTCATTCCAGGCAAGCTGGAAGGTAACTGACCAGACCACATTGCCGCCTTCAAGAGGCACATTTAAGACAGGCACCATCCTGGTATTCTCAGTCTCAGACAAAGCCTTCGCTACTACCTCATGCTGGTCTTCAGGCTTCGGCCAAAGCACATATGCGGCAGCTGCAGCAGCCACTGCCAATACTGCAATCCCTGCAATGAATCTCTTCTTCATTTCGTTTCACCTCATCTTCACTTTGCTGTCAGGATCTCCGCATTGTCCACGTAAACCACGAGATACGGGTCACTCTGTCCAGCCTCAGTCATATACAGCAGGAAGGAGTCATCGAAAATGAGGGATTTCGGATCCATAGGCATCGAGGTCACCATGGTGATCTCAGCCTTTGACTTGAGGACAGCTCCGCTCTCGTTAAGCACGAACTCTATCCTCTGCAGCGCAGAGCCTATGGAATAGCCTTCAAATCCCTTATTCATCACAGCCTGGTTCTCAAGCTCCTTGTAGTTATGCTTGATGTCGAATGCAATTACAGGAATATTAAGCACATCAGAAGGCCCCAGCTTCATCGCCTGCCCCTCAAGGCTTCGAGCCTTATCGACCATTTTCTCCAAAGTCTCCTCCTCAGGCAACATGGCAAGGTATAGCTCCTCCTTTGCTTCCTTGTCCTTTAGCCTTATGATGAACTCCTTGTCATTCTTGTAGTAAAGCAGTTCAACCTGCATGGCAAGCTTTTCCCTGACCTCCGGGTCCTTTACCGTCATTATACCGAAGGATGAGACCTTCGTTCCCTTGAAGTCCAGTCCTTCCTCAACCTTCTCAAATGAAGTTCCGAACTCCAGCACCTTCTTCAGGAACGCGAAGGCAAGGTAATCATCAGGTCCAACCTCTGATTCTACCTTCCACTTGTCTTCCTCGTTAAACTTCCTGTCCATCTCATCATTTATCTTCTTCACTATGTCGTCCCTGCCCATTCCAACCATCGCAATGTAGTCATCAGGCGACAGGCTCCCTTTGGTTTGCTTCTTCTGATTCAGCTTCCCGCTTAATTCCTTTTCCGACTCAAGTATTATCTCACCCTTCAGCACGTTATCCATGAGCTCGTTCCACGCAAGCTGGAAGGTCACGCAGTAAAGCATGTTGCTCTCTTCCATGGGTACATCAAGCACCGCGTGCATACTTGTCTTTTCCGATACCTTCAGGTCCTTTGCCTGAACCTCAGATCCTGTTTTCGGCGCAGATGCGCACCCTGATGAGGCTATGAGGACAGAAACCATGGCAATCATCGCAATAAGCTTCTTCATGAAAATCCCTCCTGTCAACTATTCCTTTGATACGAATATAACACTTGATCATCAATCATTGATGACAGAATTCATACAGAATCCAATATGATGACCTGTATCAGGAATCTGAACTGGATATAAAAGAAATCAGGCCCCGAAAGCAAATTCCGGAGCCTGATCGATATACTTTTTATCAGCTTTTCAGCTTCTTTTACGGTTTCTTACTTCTTGAGGTTGAAGAATCCGTCAAGTCCTCTGTACTGTGCAACTTCATCGAGTTCTTCCTCGATCCTGAGAAGCTGGTTGTACTTAGCGACTCTCTCTGTCCTTGCAGGTGCGCCAGTCTTTATCTGTCCTGCATTCAGTGCTACTGCAAGGTCAGCTATTGTGCTGTCCTCAGTCTCGCCTGACCTGTGGGATATTACTGCTGTGTAGCCTGCCCTGTTAGCCATCTCGATGGCGTCAAGAGTCTCTGTAAGGGATCCTATCTGGTTGAGCTTTATGAGGATCGAGTTAGCAGTCTTTCTTTCGATACCCATCTTGAGTCTCTCAACGTTTGTAACGAAGAGGTCGTCTCCAACGAGCTGGATCTTTCCTCCAAGCCTGTCAGTGATGAGCTTCCAGCCTTCCCAATCTTCCTCGGCCATTCCGTCTTCGATTGAGATTATAGGATACTTCTCTACAAGGTCAGCATAGTACTCTACCATCTCTGCAGGAGTAAGCTTCCTTCCTTCGCTCTTGAGGTTGTAAAGTCCATCCTCGAAGAACTCTGATGATGCAGGGTCAAGAGCTATGTATATGTCCTTGCCTGGTACGAAGCCGGCCTTCTCTATTGCCTCGATGATTATCTTTATAGCCTCTTCATTGGAGCTGAGGTCAGGTGCGAATCCACCCTCATCGCCTACTCCTGTTGCAAGTCCCTTTGCCTTAAGGATGCTCTTGAGTGCAGCATAGACTTCTGAGCTCATCTGAAGAGCATGTGAGAAACTCTTTGCTCCAAGAGGCATTACCATGAACTCCTGAAGGTCAACGTTGTTGTCAGCATGGGATCCGCCGTTTATGATGTTCATCATAGGTGCCGGAAGAACCTTTGCGTTTACTCCGCCGATATACTGGTAAAGCGGAAGTCCAAGTGAGTTTGCTGCAGCCTTGGCTACGGCAAGTGATACTCCGAGGATCGCATTCGCTCCAAGGTTGCCCTTGTTCTTTGTTCCGTCAAGCTCGATCATGAGCTTGTCTATGTATGACTGGTCGAAAACATTGAGTCCGATGAGCTCTGAAGCAATAACGTTGTTCACGTTGTCAACCGCCTTGAGGACTCCCTTTCCGTTGTATACTGCCTTGTCGCCATCTCTAAGCTCAACTGCCTCGAACATTCCTGTTGAAGCTCCTGAAGGTACTGAAGCCCTTCCTACTGTTCCGTCCTCAAGGTAAACCTCTACCTCTACTGTAGGGAATGCCCTGGAGTCAAGGATCTGTCTTGCTACTACGTCTACGATTTCAACATACTGCTTCATTAAGTTAATTCCTCCTAAAATTTAGTCTCTTACTATGATAGTTCGTATTTACGGGTTGTCAAGCCAGGAGCGAAGTTCCCTTCATTTCCTTTGGCTTCTCAAGGCCCATTTCCTCAAGCATTGTAGGTGCCAGGTCGGCAAGCCTTCCGCCGTCCTTAAGCGACCTTGTAGGATTGTTCGTTATGTATATCAGCGGTACCGGATTGGTGGTATGGGCAGTCATAGGTCCGCCTGTCACATAGTCTATCAGCTGCTCCGCATTTCCATGGTCTGCAGTTACGAAGACTGTTCCATCCTTTTCAAGTACCTTGTCTATGACCTTCTTCATGTTGCAGTCGATGTCCTCAAGGGCCTTTATGACCGCTGCCATCATTCCTGTGTGCCCGACCATGTCAGGATTCGCATAGTTAAGTACGACCATGCCGTAATCCTTGTCGTCAAGTGCCTTTACGACCTTCTCAGTCACTTCGTCAGCGCTCATCTCAGGCTTCAGGTCATAGGTGGCAACCTTTGGAGAAGCTACCAGTATCCTGTCCTCTCCTGCATACGGAGCCTCAATGCCACCGTTGAAGAAGAAGGTTACATGGGCGTACTTCTCTGTTTCAGCTATCCTCAGCTGAAGAAGACCGTGGTCTGAAATGTACTTTCCAAGTGTATTGTCGAAGCTTTCCGGCTTGTAGGCTATCGTCACATTCTCAAGGGTCTTGTCATACTGTGTCATGGTCACGTAGAAGAGGTCAATGTTCTCCCTCTCGAAACCATCAAACACCTTGTCGTTAAGAGCCCTTGTGATCTGCCTTCCCCTGTCAGGCCTGAAGTTGAAGAATATTATCGAGTCATTGTCCTTTATCCTTGCTGTCGGCTTGTCCCCGTCCATCACCACAGATGGCATGATGAATTCATCAGTCACATTCTCAGCATAGGACTTCTCGATGTATTCGGCGCCTGATGCAACTTCCACGCCTTTTCCGTAAACCATGGCATCATATGCCAGCTTTACTCTTTCCCATCTCTTGTCCCTGTCCATTGCATAGTATCTGCCGCTGATGGTAGCTATCTTTCCGGCCCCTATCTCAGCCATGGCAGCCTCAAGCTCCCTTACGAAGCCAGCGCCGGAGGTCGGAGATACATCCCTGCCGTCCATGAACGCATGCACGTATACCCTGTCAAGTCCCTTGTCCTTGGCAAGCTTCACAAGCGCCTTGATGTGGTCAATGTGGCTGTGTACTCCTCCGTCTGAGAGAAGTCCCAGGAGATGCAGGTCGCTTCCCTTTGCAAGCGCATTGTCAACCGCCTGGTTGAGCGCAGCGTTCGTGAAGAAGTCCCCTTCAAGTATTTCCTTGGTTATCCTTGTCAGCTCCTGGTAGATTACCCTTCCTGCGCCGATGTTCATGTGGCCTACCTCGGAGTTTCCCATCTGTCCTTCGGGAAGTCCGACTGCAAGTCCTGATGCGCTCAGCGTGGTATGAGGATAGTTTTCCCAGTAGTAGTCAAAATTGGGCTTTTTAGCTGCCTTCACGGCATTGCCTTCAACCCTGTCTGTAAGCCCGAATCCATCTAGGATCATAAGCATTACCGGTGTCTTCATATGTACCTCCATAATAGCGGCACGAAGCCGCATAGAAGAGCCTATACGGCAGAAGCCGCATTTATACTCCGAAATTTACGATTTTCGCGAAATCATCCGCAAGGAGACTGGCTCCTCCGACAAGTGCGCCGTCGATGTCAGACATCGCCATCTGCTCCTTGATCGTGGAAGGCTTGACCGATCCGCCGTACTGGATCCTTACTGCATCTGCGACTTCAGCTCCGAATATGTCTGCAACCATCTTCCTTATTGCAGCTATGGTCTCGTTTGCCTGCTCGCTTGTAGCTGTCTTTCCGGTACCTATTGCCCAGATGGGCTCATAGGCGATCACTACTTCTTTTGCCTCTTCAGCCGAAAGTCCTTCAAGGTCCTTTTCAACCTGTGCCTTTATTACCGCCTCTGTTGTTCCTGATTCTCTCTGCTCAAGTGATTCACCTACGCAGAGTATTGGTGTAAGGCTGTGCTTGAATGCCTTCTTCAGCTTCTTGTTGATGTCGGCATCAGTCTCGTTGAAGTACTGCCTTCTCTCGGAATGGCCGATCACAACGTAATCCACGCCAAGTGCTTCAAGCATTCCAGGTGAGATTTCCCCTGTATATGCTCCCTTTTCCTCGAAATGCATGTTCTGAGCTCCAACCTTGACATTTGAGCCCTTCAGCTCGGCAACAAGTGCCGGAAGCTGTATGAACGGAGCGCAGATGACTACGTCAGCCGATGCTCCCTTTACCAGACCCTTGAGCTCCTTTGCAACCTTGACGGCTTCTTCCACCGTATAGTGCATTTTCCAGTTTCCTGCAATTATCGGTCTTCTCATTTGTCCGCTCCTTTATTTGTCGTTCAGTGCAGCGATACCCGGCAGTTCCTTGCCTTCAAGGAATTCCAGCGATGCTCCGCCGCCTGTCGATATGTGTGTCATCTGGTCTCCGAATCCAAGTATGTTGACAGCCGCAGCAGAGTCTCCTCCGCCAATTACAGTGACCGCGTCAGCATCAGCCATCGCCTTGGCAACAGCTATGGTGCCTCCTGCGAAGTTCTCGAATTCAAATACTCCCATTGGTCCGTTCCATACTACAGTCTTTGCATCCTTTATGGCATCAGCATAGAGCTCTGCAGTCTTAGGTCCGATATCAAGTCCCATGAAGCCATCAGGTATGTTCTGGTCCTCTGTGACTACAGGTGCCGCATCAGCTGAGAACTTGTCAGCAACAATGTTGTCTACCGGCAGAAGAAGCTTCACGCCCTTCTCCTCGGCCTTCTTCAGCATGTCCTTCGAATAGTCCACCCTGTCAGCCTCAAGAAGGGAAGTACCGATAGTATAGCCCTGTCCCTTGAGGAAGGTGTATGCCATTCCGCCGCCTATGATAAGTGTGTCAACCTTGTCAAGCAGCGAGTTGATTACATTGATCTTGTCAGAAACCTTTGCTCCGCCGAGTATTGCAACGAAAGGTCTTTCAGGATTGTCAACAGCTTCTCCGAGGAACTTCAATTCCTTCTGGATCAGGTATCCTGCAACTGCAGTATCAATGAACTTTGTTACACCTTCAGTTGAGCAATGAGCCCTGTGGGCTGATCCGAAAGCATCGTTCACGAATACGTCAGCTAAGGAAGCAAGTTCCTGTGAGAAAGCATCAACGTTCTTTTCCTCTTCAGGCCTGAACCTTGTGTTCTCAAGGAGTACTACGTCTCCATCCTTCATTGCGGCAACCGCAGCCCTGGCATTCTCTCCGACTACACTGTCGTCTGCTGCAAATACGACTTCCTTGCCCAGCATCTCCGACAGTCTTGTCGCTACAGGCTGAAGTGTGTACTTCTTGTCAGGACCCTTAGCTTTTCCAAGGTGTGAAGTGAGTATTACCTTAGCTCCATTCTCTATGAGATATGTGATAGTAGGAAGGGCACCGGTAAGCCTGTTCTCGTCTGTGATCACGCCATCCTTGAGAGGAACGTTGAAATCGCATCTTGCCAGGACCTTTTTGCCTCTTACTTCAATGTCTTCTATGGTCTTTTTGTTGTAGCTCATGCTTTCACCTCTTAATATTTTTCCTTAGAAAGGTCTGGCCGAATAGCCAAGACTACAGGACCAGACCCAGGTGTTCAATTCAATTCTTGAGGATTACTTTCCTGCGTCTACCTTTGCAATGTAGCTTACAAGGTCAACGAGCTTGTTTGAATAGCCCCACTCGTTGTCATACCATGCAACAAGCTTCACGAAGTGGTCGTTAAGCGATATTCCAGCCTTTGCGTCGAATATGCTTGTCCTTGGATCGTGGATGAAATCTGTCGAAACGACTTCGTCCTCAGTGTATCCCAGTATGCCCTTGAGCTCGCCCTCTGATGCTTCCTTTATGGCAGCCTTGATCTCTTCATAGGTCGCAGCCTTCTCAAGTCTTGCAGTAAGGTCAACAACAGATACGTCGAGGGTTGGAACCCTGAATGACATTCCTGTGAGCTTTCCGTTGAGCTCAGGTATTACCTTTCCAACTGCCTTTGCAGCTCCTGTGGATGAAGGGATGATGTTGTTTGAAGCAGCCCTTCCGCCTCTCCAGTCCTTGTTCGAAGGTCCGTCAACGGTCTTCTGTGTTGCTGTAGTCGAGTGAACAGTAGTCATGAGTCCTTCTACCATTCCGAACTTCTCGTGTATTACCTTTGCAAGAGGTGCAAGGCAGTTTGTTGTGCATGATGCATTCGAAACGACCTTCATGTCAGGTGTATATGTCTTGTTGTTTACGCCCATTACGAACATCGGTGCATCAGCTGATGGAGCAGATATTACTACCTTCTTCGCTCCGCCTGTGAAATGTGCTGAAGCCTTGTCTATTGTAGTGAACACTCCTGTGCACTCAAGTACGTAGTCAGCTCCGACGCTTCCCCATGCTATGCTACTAGGATCCTTCTCTGCGAATACCTTGACCTTCTCTCCGTTGACTATGAGTGAGTTAGACTCCTTATCGATGGAAACCTCACCCTTGAACTGTCCGTGTATCGAATCGTATTTAAGCATGTAAACCATGTAGTCAAGATCGATGAATGGGTCGTTGACACCTACAACTGTAACCTCCGGGTTCTCAAGGGCTGCCCTGAACGCAAGTCTACCTATCCTGCCGAATCCGTTAACTCCAACTCTAACCTCTGACATCATTGAATTCCTCCTAAAACTGTTTATTTATGTTAAATCCTTGTTTTTGGATTTTAACGCCTTGATTATCTTCCTTGCGGCTCCCTCGTCAGTGACAAGCACCGCGTTATCGCCGGCGAACCTTACCGCAGCTATCGCATCTCCCTTTGACGTTCCGCCGGACACCGCCACAAGGTCCTTGACCTTAAGCGAATCGTCGATGCTCAGACCCACCGCTGCTGCCTTCTTTACTATTTTACCATTACGGGCGAAATAAGTCCCAAAGGCTTCACCCTGCGCTCCTAAAGTTATCAAATTGTTAATATCTTCAGGCCCAAGCCCTCTGCGCTTCGCCATGACGTCTGCACGGCCGATCCCGAGGATTATTACGTTCGCCTTCTTGATGGTAGAGACCACTTCCCTGATCTCCGACTCCTCAAGCAAAGCCTCCAGCGTCCTCTCGCTCATGTTGTCAGGAACATTCAGCAGCCGGTATGAGGCACCCAGCTTTTCAGCAAGGGATGCTACCAAAGTGTTGGACTGGATCTCGATGTCCTTTCCCATGCTTCCCCTTGCAGGAACTATGGTCAGGTCTCCATACTCGTCCTTTTTGGGGAACGAGTCTACAAAATCCCTTATCGTGCTCCCACCGGTAAGTGCGATGATGTCACCCTTTCTAAGGATGCCCGCAACATACTTGGCTGCAGCCCTTCCGAGCTCGCTCTTCACGTTTGGATCCGAATCCAGGTCTCCTGGGACTATTATGACCCTCTTGTAGTTGAGCTCCCTCTTAAGGATCTCCTCGATCTCTTCCAGACCCTTGATCTCTGAAACGAATTCCTTCAGCACCGATAGCAGTCCTTCGCCATCCCCGGTCAGGATCACTCCCGGACCTGATACAGTGACAAGCCCCTGTGCCTTCAGAAAATCGATCTCAGCCCTTACGAGCCTTTCACCGAGTCCCAACTTCTGGGCAAGAAGCCTTCTTCCTACCGGCTGGCAGTTGAAGATAGTCCTCATCATCCTGTATCGTCTCTCAAGGAGTTCCACCGCTTCGGGTACGATCTTCTGTTGGACCTTCATGAGATTCTCCAATTCCGACCCTCCCTTGGACTTTTTATGTCCCGCGTAGAACTTTTTTGTCCCACATTGCTATTATACTCTACTGTTACGCCATTTGAAACATATTTTCTGTAAAAAAATGAAGAGACCTGTGAATTAACTATTAACAATTAACCCACGGTCTCTTTCCTATATCCTTTTTCGTTTTGATGATGACCTGATTCCCAGCTCTTCCCTGTATTTCGCGACGGTCCTTCGCTTAATGTCTATCCCCGATGCGTTCAGGGCGTCAGTTATCGCCTGGTCAGACAGGGGGGTCCTTGTATCTTCGCCCTTTATCATGTTCTGGATGCTGTCCCTCACATAGTCTGTGGCCACCTCTGTATTCGACCCCTTTGCTGCAGTCTTGAAAAGGTCCTTGACCCTGATGGTCCCTTTGGGAGTAGTTATATACTTCTCCCTTATGGCCCTGGATATTGTGGATTCATGGACTCCAAGCTCCTCGGCTATATCCTTCATTGTCATCGGCCTCAGAAAATCCGAGCCCTTGACGAAATATTCCTTCTGCCTGTTTACGGAAGCTTCGATCACAGTCTTCACCGTATCCTTCCTCTGGTCCACGCTCTTAAGCACGAACAGGGCCTTGTTCATCATGTCCTTAAGATACTCATGGGCGTCCTTGTGGTCGCTCGAGTTCATCAGGTCACGGCACGCCTTGCTTATCTTCAGCCTTGGTATGAATTCAGTGTTCATCTCAAGTATTATCTCACCATTCTCGATCCTCACGCTTCCGTCAGGAATGATATATGACGAACCTCTGCCGTCTGCAAAGCCTCTAGAAGGCTTTGGCTCAAGGACCCTGATGTCATCCATTATGTCCTGGATCTCTCCCGGAGTAAGCTTCAGTGATTTGGCTATCGAGGCTGTCCTGCCTTCGGCAAAATCATCAAGATGGTTCTCTATGACATCCCTGTGAGCGGGAGTAGCGATCCCTTTCCTCTCAAGCTGGATCATCAGGCATTCCTTGAGGTCCCTTGCACCAATTCCTAACGGCTCAAGAGACTGCACGACAAGTAGAGCCTTCTTCACGTCATCGACAGTGACATTGAGCAGCTCTGCTATTTCATCCAATGAATCGGAGAAATACCCCTTTGGATCGAGCGAGTCAATTATGAATTCCGCTATGGCCGCAGTAAGGCTGTCAAGGTCAAGGACCCTTATCTGGTCAGTAAGGTACTCTGACAGGGTCTCTTCCTTGGACACGAAATTAAGTGGCGACACCTCATCCTTGTCATAATCCTGTACTTCACCGCCGGAATAGTTGTCTGACTCAAGATACTTCAGAAGAGACTTGTAGTCTATTTCCGGTGTCGTATCCCTCGGCACCTCATCAGGCATTTCAGTATCCAGGACAGGGTTCTCCTGATATTCCTTTTCCAGATAATCAAGAAGCTCAACGCTCGACATCTGCAGTATCCTTATGGACATCTGCATCTCCTGGGTCATTACAAGCTTCTGTTCCTGGGTCAACCTCAGGTTCATTTCCATACTCATTGCTTCACCTCAAACTAATTTACATTATAGCATAAGAAGCCTTAAGTTCCCAAAAAAAAGGTTTTCAGACTCAGCCCAACAAAAAATACATAAATCACCATAATGTCACTTACATCATGATAGTCTCAGGTTTTCAAAACGTTCATAAACCCCTGAGGCCTGACTTTTACAGTATAGAACCATCAGGGAAATTTTGATACAAGTTCATATGACCCAGGAAGTAGTTATTCGAACACTTCCTGGGTTTTTAATTCCAATTTTTTTCGAATATTATTGAGTTATGCTTGGTTATGCTTTATAATTAATTGAGGGGGTGTTTTACATGATCAAGCGTGATAAGCAAAAAGCCAGAGATGGTCAGGTGAAAACCTATATTCGGCTCAAGTGCATCGATGAGGCGCTGAGGAAGGCTTCACTTGAAAGAGTCAAAGAACTCTTCAGCGATTATCGCTGAGATCTCTCCGCCGTATCCGCCACGCTTTGCTTCTTCAGTCACAACAAGTGCCTTATGTGTCCTAGCTATGGGATC
>DIXH01000050.1 GCA_002428605.1 Clostridiaceae bacterium UBA6085 | reverse complement strand
TATTTGATGTGACAAACTCAGGATTTATATAAGCGCAGCAATATTCTCAAGAAACCTGACAAAGGTGCAGATGTTCCTTGTTTCAGTTCCATTCTCAGTATATTTCGGATGGATATCTGTAGCAACCATAGCCAATGCAACTGTGCTGTTCGTGGACCTCGGATGGAACGGTTTCGGGATATCTGAAGCGATCTGGACAGCTGCAGTCATGGCAGTAGGAGCTTTGATTGCATCCATAATAATGATAACAAGAAGGGATGCCGCATACGGACTCGTGTTCATATGGGCTTACGGCGGGATACTTCTAAAGCATACTTCTGAAGCTGGCTTCAATGGTCAGCATGTACTTGTAGTATTGGCCGCCGCAGCATTTATAGCATTGTTTACAATGCTTGAGATATCCATTGGCCTTAACAGAAGGTCAGGCATGCAGAAAAGGAGCAATAGAAGATGAACTATATAAAACTATATTTGATAAGCATAGCTGTATTCTTTCTTATAGACATGGTCTGGCTTGGCCTGATTGCTAAGGATCTTTACGCTTCTCAGCTTGGCCACTTGATGTCACCAAAGGTAAACTGGCTTGCGGCCTTTGTATTCTATGCCATGTTCATAGCAGGACTTGTTTTCTTTGTAGTAGAGCCTGCAGTCGCAAAGGGCAGCCTTCAGTATGCGGTATTGGCAGGAGCCTTTTTCGGGCTGATCTGCTATGCGACATATGACCTTACTAATCTTGCAACCCTTAAGGACTGGCCGGTTTCAATAACACTTATTGACCTCGCATGGGGGACATTCCTCAACGGTGCGGTTTCAGGCGCAGCATTCATGATCGCGTCGAAATTTTTAAGGTAGGAGGCACAGCATGGCAGTAAATTATCTCGACAGTGAAATGCTATATTATTCGTTTGTTTCAGGAGCTAGGGAAGTCATACGAAACAGGAAGGTCCTAAATGACATCAATGTCTTCCCGGTTGCTGACGGGGACACCGGAAGCAACATGGCATCAACAATGAATTCGATCATCGAAGAGGCAAGGGTCGAAAACTCTGTAAGGGGAACCATGAGCTCCATCGCGGATGCGGCCATATCAGGAGCGAGGGGGAATTCAGGGATCATAATAGCACAGTACATAAATGGAATATTCATGAGCCTGAGGGATGACGCAAAGGTCTCTGTATCCTCCTTCGCGCAATCTGTGTGGGATGCTGTCCCACATGCCTACAACGCAATCTCTGAACCTGTTGAGGGTACGATCATAACGGTCATCAGGGACTGGGCAGAGGCTGTGTACAGGCACAAGGACCATGCGGAGGATTTCCATGAGCTTCTGTCAAAGCCCATGGTTACTGCATCGGAGTCCCTGAAGGCTACGACAGGAAAGCTCAAGGTCCTTGAGGATGCAAGGGTCGTGGATTCCGGGGCAAAGGGATTCGTATATTTCGTGGAGGGACTGACAGAATTCATAAGGACCGGGCTGCTTAAGGATGATTTCAGGTCTGAAGACCTGGCGCTCTCCTTTGACGAGTATCCTGAGCATGACCATGGCAAGCCTCAATTCAGGTTCTGCACAGAAGCCATGATCTCCGGAGAGGGAATAGACCTCAATGAAATCAAGAAGAGCCTACACGAACATGGTGATTCCCTTATAGTCGCAGGAAGCGACAGGAGGGCGAGGATCCATATACATACCGATAAGCCTGAAGCAGTCATGCAGCTGCTGAAGGACAAGGGCAGGATCATGCAGCAGAAGGCTGATGACATGATAAGGCAGTATGAAGCGCTCCATGCAAGAAAGTCAAATATCGCAATTGTAACAGATTCGATAGCTGACCTGCCGCAGGAATTCATAGACAGGCATCAGATACATGTAGTACCGTTGAACCTGGAATTTGAAGGAACCAGCTATCTAGACAAGGTAACGATGACTCCTGAGGTGTTCTATCCATTGCTCGACACTGCAGCCGAATATCCAAAATCGGCACAGCCGGGAATAAAGGCTCTGGAAGGTCATATGGCTCTGTTGTCGTCAGTATATGAATCGATTATTGTCATAACAGTAGCAAAGGTGCAGAGCGGAACCTACAACTCTTTTGTTAAGGCTGCAGAAAAGCTTGCTGGTAAGGGTGCAAGGATCCGTGTAATTGATTCAAGACAGAACTCAGGAGCTGAAGGTCTTCTCGTAATGAAGGCTGCTGAGCTCATTGAAAATGGATCGTCCTTCGAGGATACAGTTGCTGAGATCGAAACGCTGAGGTCAAGCACAAGGATACTTGTAAGCGTTAATACACTGAAGTACATGGTCCGGTCGGGAAGGCTCAGCAAAGCTGCAGGCTTCGCCGGAAAGATAGTCAATCTCAAGCCGGTAGTCTCCCTTGATGAGGAAGGAAAAGGGACCATAGCAGGGAAGGCATTCAGTACCAGGGCTAATACCCAGGCGATAAGGGAAATGATGAAGGAAGATAACACTACAAAGGGCATAACCAGATACGCAATAGTTCATGCAAATGATGAAGACAGGGCAGAAGATTACAGGAGGATGTGTGTTGACCTGCTTGGCAAGGAGCCTGAGTACATGATGAACATATCAACCATTGTCGGTATGAGTGCAGGCGCAGGAAGCGTAGCAGTTGCCTACATGTGTGGGGAGGAAGCCTGATGGGTGTTTACTTCTCCACCGCCCTTGTCATACTGATATATTTTACCGCCATATTCGTACTGGCTCAGATAATGAAGAATAACTCCATAGTTGACAGCTTCTGGGGACCAAGCTTTCTCATAGTGGCTCTATGGACGTATTTCGCTGCACCTGAGGAAGGAGCAAGGTCAACTGCTGTAACGATCCTAATTGCAATATACGCGATAAGGCTATTCACTCACATTACCGTAAGAAACTGGAACAAGCCTGAGGACTACAGATATGTCGCCATGAGGAAAAGGTGGGGCGATAAGAATCCAATGCTTAAGGCATACATTAACGTTTTTCTGCTTCAGGGAGTCATAAGCTATCTGGTGGCTTTGCCGATAATAGCTGTCAATTCATCTGCCTCCCAGGAGCTGGGGCTGATAGGCTGCATTGGAATAGCGATATGGATCACAGGGTTCCTTTTTGAATCAGTAGGTGACAGTCAGCTCAAGAGCTTCAAGGCTGATCCAAAAAACAAGGGCAGGCTCATGACCGAAGGACTCTGGAGCTACACGAGGCACCCGAACTATTTCGGCGAGGCGGCAATGTGGTGGGGGATATTCATTATCTCAGTCAGCGGTTTCAATGAGATAATACTGATAATAAGTCCTTTGATAATGACCTATCTTCTGATCTATGTGTCAGGTGTGCCTCTTCTTGAAAAGAAATACGAGAGCAGAGCTGATTTCAAGGCATATTCGGAGAGGACAAATAAGTTCTTTCCCTGGTTTCCGAAGAAATAGNNNNAAAAAGGGAGGGGTCATATGAAGATCTATCTGTCACCAAGCAACCAGGCATCGAACCTTTATTCAGGGGTAAAAACCAATGAAAAGACGGAAATGGAGAAGCTCGCCTTAGAAGTGAGAGAGGTGCTGAAGGGATATGATTGTGAGGTATTAATTGCGGACACGGGACTTTCCATTAATCCCGGAGGAAGAAGCGCTGAAGCATCGAGGGCAGGCTGCAGGCTTTACCTGGCCCTTCACTCAAATGCGGGAGGCGGAGGAAGGGCATCCGGAACTGTAGCGTTTTATCACCCCGGCAGCAGTATATCAAGGGAAGTCGCTGAAGCAATGGTCAGGGAGCTTGATATGTCCTGTCCTATCCCCTCGAATAGGGCTCAGCCCGTTGTGAACGGCATGGAACCGTTCGGAGGTTACGGGCTCGCTGAGATCAGGAATCCCTATGCTTCAAAGCTTGTTCCTGTGCTTCTTGAGGTCAATTTCCATGACAATCCAAAAACTGCGGAATGGATGACCTCCAATACGAGACGTATCGCAGAAGCATGCTCAAAAGCCCTGGCCGCAGCTCTTGGAATCAAGTCAAAAGAGCGACCGGATCAAAATATCAGGCTCTATAAGGTTCAATCTGGAGCGTATTCAGATCTTAAGAACGCGGAAGCACTTGCCTTAAGGCTTAAGTCAGCAGGATTTGATGCCTGGATTACAGGCTAAGCTTGTAAAATCGACAATAGATTAACAAATAAAAAGCTTTGATACTCAAAGGATATAATGCGTTTTACCGGTCTGGTTCTCTGAATCAGACCGGTATTTTCGTATATTTGGACTTAAAAAATGGCTGTATGTATTGAAAAATGAAATTTGAATACAATTCCTTCGTAAAATGTATATTGATGAATGAGATAATGCAGACAAACAATTTAGCTTTGATACTGATATTTTAATTTTTTAATAAAATATGATTTTAAATGTCCATAAGTTCACAATAATATTGAGTTTAAATTGATATAATGTTGGTTGACAACAGTAGCATCTGCTGTATAATTATTACAAACAGCGCCGAAAGGGAGCTGAAACCACTGTTTAGAAATAACCAAGACCTGAAAAATTTTCTAGAAGGGGATGAATAGCTTGAAGAAGAAAAAGTTAATGCTTGCTCTATCTCTAGCAATGGCTGCGATGTTTACACTCGCTGCATGCGGAAGCTCTGACAAGACGCCGACTACTCCTAATGCTACAACGCCTACTGTTGCTGAAAAGAAGGTGCTGAGAGTACAGTTCGATGTTGAAGTGGCTTCAATGGACCCTCAGATTGCAACTGATGGTACATCGTTTGAAGTCATAGCTGCCATAACCGAGGGTCTCTATTCCATAGATGAAGCAGGATCACCAATATTGGCGATGGCTGAGTCAGTAGATAAGAGTGCAGACGGACTTACCTATACTTTCAAGCTTCGCGATGCCAAGTGGTCAGATGGGACTGCGGTAACGGCGAAGGATTTCGTTTTCTCATGGAGAAGGCTGGTTGACCCGGAAGTTGCCAGTGAATATGCCTTCATAATGGAAATTGCAGGAGTAAAGAATGCGGTAGCGGCAACAACAGGTGATAAGCCTGTGGAAGAGCTCGGAGTTACTGCAAAGGATGACAAGACTTTAGTAGTGGAGCTTGATGTTCCGGTTCCATACTTTGAATCCCTGATGGCGTTCCCATCGTTCCTTCCTGTGAATGAAGCATTCTTCACAAAAGCAGGAGACACTTACGGAACATCACCAGCTACGCTTTTAAGCAACGGTCCGTTCAAGATAACAGCATACGAACCGGCAGCGACAACAATAACTCTTGAGAAAAATGCGGACTACTGGGATGCCGGGAAAGTCGCACTTGACGGCATACAGTATCAGGTCATAAAGGACTCTCAGCAGGCTATGCTTTCCTACCAGAACGGTGACCTCGATGTGGCTACACTTTCAGGTGAGCAGGTAGAGCAGTTCCAGGCAGATCCTGAATTCAAGAACATTGTGGCAGGATACCTCTGGTACATCTCTCCAAACCAGACAGTAAAGGGACTTGAGAACGTAAACCTCAGAAAGGCACTTGCACTTTCCTATGACAAGGAAGCCATAGCAAAGAATATCCTAAAGGATGGATCCATTGTGGCAGACTTCGCAGTACCTACTCTCCTTGCTACAGGACCGGACGGCAAGGATTACAGGGAAACAGCGGATACTTACCTTTCGACAGACAAGGCTAAGGCTCTTGAATTCTGGAACACAGCGAAGACTGAGCTTGGAGTCACTACTCTGAAGTATACAATGATAGTTGAAGACACTGAGTCTGCGATAAATGTTGCGCAGTTCATACAGTCTGAGATACAGACGACTCTTCCGGGAGTTACGATCGAACTCCAGACAATGCCTAAGAAGAACCGTGTCGAGAGAATGCAGGAAGGCGACTTCGAGCTTGGCCTTACAAGATGGGGCCCAGACTACGCCGACCCGATGACATATCTTGATATGTGGACGACAGGAAGCCCTAACAACTATGGCTTCTGGTCAAACAAGGACTATGATGAGATCATCGAATCTGCAAAGAAGGGTGAGCTTGCCCTTGATCTTGTAGCAAGATGGGAAGCGCTCAAGGATGCAGAGGCGATCGTCATGGACGAAGCTGTCATATTCCCGGTCTACCAGAAGGGCGATGCCGTAATGGTAAAGGCAGGAGTTGAAGGAATCGAATTCCACTCCGTAGGAATAAACAGGATCTACAAGAACGCATCAAAGTAGGATCATAAAGTAAGCTGAATAATGGCGCCGGTCGTATAACAGGTCTTTGCGGCGGCGTCATTATTTTTTGGCTGTCATTAATCATCATCAGGGATGTGGTAATTTGAAAAAGTACATATTGAAACGAATTGGGGTCTCTGCCATTACTCTTCTGGTGATCCTGTTCATCCTCTTCATCATGCTGGAGCTCATGCCCGGGTCTCCGTTCAATGATGAGAAGCTGACAGAGGCGCAAAGGGCGATAATAAACATGAAGTACGGGCTGGATAAGCCTGTATTCATAAGGTTCTTCAATTACCTTAAGGCAATGATAACAGGTGATTTCGGGGTATCCTACACGATATCCAAGAACACGCCGATATCAGCACTGCTGCAGTCAAGGCTTCCTATATCCCTAAGGATAGGCGGACAGGCTGTGTCCATAGGTACGATAATAGGTCTTTGCCTTGGAATAATTGCAGCCATCAAGCACAATACAATATTTGACACTATAACCACGGCTATTTCCGTTATTGGGGTCAGTCTGCCATCCTATGTCTTTGCGATGGCGCTCATATATTCACTGGGCTTCAAGCTCAAGATGTTTCCTCTACTTTACCAGGCTTCGGCACCATTCGAATCGACAGTCCTTCCGACTGTCGCGCTCAGCATGTTCACGATAGCGACTGTTGCCAGGTTCACGAGGACTGAGATGCTTGAAGTGCTGGGATCG
This sequence comes from Clostridiaceae bacterium UBA6085, assembly GCA_002428605.1. Lineage (GTDB taxonomy): Bacteria > Bacillota > Clostridia > Clostridiales > Clostridiaceae > Youngiibacter. The sequence goes on along the minus strand of DIXH01000050.1, from coordinate 10,682 downwards.
GACTATATGCTTCTTGCGGAAAGCAAGGGGATAGACAGCTTCAGGCTTATATTCAAGCATGCCCTGAGGAATGCCCTGATACCGATAATCACGGTTCTTGCGCCTCTTATCGTAGGTCTCATGACAGGAAGCCTTGTAATTGAGAAGCTGTTTTCCATACCGGGGATAGGAAGTCTTCTGGTTACTGCGATCCAGTCCAACGACTACAATGTTATAATAACCCTCGCGTTCATATACAGCGCCATGTACATCGGCATAATGCTGGTTGTAGACATACTTTACGGCGTGATAGACCCGAGGATAAGGCTGGCAAAGGAGGCAGATCATGAATAATACAGGATATGAGTACTCGCCTCAGGATTTCGAGCTGGCGGGAAACGACCATGAAAATTACATCGATGAAAATTATGCCAGCCAGTCATACTGGAAGGACATCCTTTCAAGATTCAAAAAAAACAAGGGTGCCCTTGTGGGACTTGTTTTCATAGCGCTCATAGTTATCATGGCGGCAGTGGGACCTGGAATGAACGAGCACACCTATGACTCGCAGATAATTTCCCACCAGAACCTTGCTCCCAGGATCCCGGGTGTCGAAAGCCTTGGAATATTCGATGGGACGGAGACTATGGGTACCTCAACAGGAACTGTCGTGGTAAACAAATACAAGACCAATCCAACCCTTGAGAAGACCTACTACTGGTTCGGGACCGATGTGCTTGGCCGGGACATATTCACAAGGACATGGACAGGGACCCAGATTTCACTCTACATTGCATTCATAGCAGTTGCTGTGGATATGCTCTTCGGTATGAGTTACGGACTGATCTCAGGCTACTTCGGCGGGACAGTGGACATGCTGATGCAGAGGTTCGTTGAGGTCCTTAACGGGATACCGACTCTTGTGCTGGTAACTCTGCTCATAATCGTGCTTAAGCCGGGACTTGGAACGATAACGCTTGCGCTGGCAATAACAGGATGGATAGGCATGTCAAGGATTGCGAGGGCCCAGGTGCTTAAGCTGAAGGAGCAGGAATTCATCCTTGCCTCGAAGACACTTGGTGCAAGGGACTTCTTCATTATCTTCAAGGACATACTGCCGAACATATTCGGACAGCTTATCATAATGTCCATGTTTTCGATTCCGAATGCAATATTCACTGAGGCGTTCCTTGCCTTTGTCGGACTTGGAGTACCTCAGCCAATGGCCTCCCTTGGAAGCCTGATCAGCGATGCCTTCAAGTCATTCACCACTCATCCGTATATGATCATATTTCCGGTGGTGGTGCTTGCAGTGATCATGCTGAGCTTCAATCTACTTGCTGACGGCCTTAGAGATGCATTCGACCCGAAGATGAAGGAAATGTAGGTGAAGATATGGAGAAGGAAAAGATACTAGATATAAGGGACCTGTCCATATCATTCCAGACATCAGCAGGTGAGGTAAGGGCTATAAGGGGAGTTGACCTCACACTGTACAAGGGGGAGACTCTTGCGATAGTCGGTGAGAGCGGAAGCGGAAAATCGGTGACAGTCAAGGCTGTCATGGGAATACTCAGCGGAAATGAGACGATAAACAGCGGTACCATCATGTTCACGCACACAGACGAGAACGGACTGCTAACGGAGGATCTTCTTAAGCTCAAGAAAAAAGAGATGAGAAAAAGGATCAATGGCAGACACATTGCGATGGTATTTCAGGACCCGATGACATCCCTCAATCCAACCATGTCAGTAGGTGCTCAGATAATGGAGGGAATGATCTATCATTTCAACACTCCGAGGAAGGAAGCACACGAGAAGGCGGTAAATCTTCTCAAGCTGGTAGGGATCTCCGACCCTGAGAAGAGGATGAAGAACTATCCCCATCAGCTGTCAGGCGGAATGAGGCAGAGGGTTGTAATTGCCATAGCCCTGGCCTGTGACCCGGAGCTACTTATCTGCGATGAGCCGACTACTGCTCTTGACGTAACAATACAGGCCAAGATCCTTGAACTGATCAAGGATATCCAGAAGAAGACAGGCATATCTGTAATTTACATCACCCATGACCTTGGTGTTGTCGCTAAGGTCGCAGACGATGTGGCGGTAATGTACGCAGGTAAGATCATCGAACGAGGAACCACAGAGGAGATCTTCTACGATCCGAGGCATCCTTATACCTGGGGTCTGCTCTCTGCAATGCCGGACCTTGAGGTTCGTGATGATGTGCTATATACTATCCCCGGAAGTCCTCCGAACCTGTTGAAGAAGGTGGAGGGTGATGCATTTGCTCCAAGGAACATCTATGCGCTCAACATAGATTTCAAGAAGGAGCCTCCGATGTTCAAGGTATCCGATACGCATTATGCAGCCACCTGGCTGCTCCATGAGGCTGCACCGAAGGTAGAGATGCCAGCGCAGCTGAAGACAAGGATCAGGGCCATGCTTGAGGAGGGTGAGAAGAATGGAAAATAGGAAGCCTCTTCTGGAGGTTACAGATCTCAGGCAGCATTTCAGGGTGAGCAGGAAATTTACAGTAAAGGCGGTTGATGGCGTATCCTTTGAGATATATCCCGGTGAGACCTATGGTCTTGTGGGAGAATCCGGCAGCGGCAAGTCGACTATCGGAAGGTCGATAATAAGGCTATATGAGCCGACAGGCGGGAAGGTAATATTCAACGGTAAGGACATATCAGGAAAGCTCGGTACGAGTGACTGGAGCAATCTCAGGATGAAGATGCAGATGATATTCCAGGATCCCATGGCGTCGCTAAATCCCAGGAAAAAGGTAGTGGATATCATTGCCCAGGGGCTCGACATTCACAGGCAGTATGATTCCATGGAGGACAGGAAACAGAAGGTATACAGGATACTTGAGATGGTTGGCCTGTCTCATGAGCATGCAAACAGGTATCCCCATCAGTTCTCCGGGGGTCAGAGGCAGAGGATAGGCATAGCAAGGGCACTCATAATGAACCCGGACCTTATCATAGCTGACGAGGCGATAAGCGCACTTGATGTATCGATACAGGCTCAGGTAGTAAACCTGATGAAGGAGATACAGAAGAAGACGAACATAGCTTATCTCTTCATTGCACACGACCTGTCAATGGTCAAGTACATCTCTGACAGGGTCGGAGTACTTCATTATGGGCACCTTCTCGAGACTGGGACCACAGAGGAAATATTTTCTGATCCGGTCCACCCTTACACAAGGTCTCTGCTATCGGCCATTCCAAAACCGAATCCGGACGCTGAGAAGAAGAGGATAGCTCTTGCCTATGATTACGCGACCAGCGGCATTGACTACAACAAGGGTGAAATGAGAAGCCTTGGTGGAACCCACAGGGTACTTGCGACAGAGGCTGAGCTTATTGAATGGACTAAAGCGTGAACCGGGTGGTATATTTCTTGTAGGAAGTCATGTATTCAGTTGAGAATGGAGTGGGAATATGCCGATATTGAAATTCAACGCAATAAAAGCAAACGATGTAAAGATATTCAGCAGGGAGCTTGTTGATGAGCTTCAGAGGATCACCGGAAGTCCAAGGGAATACTTCACCCTTGAGGTCATCAGCTCGGTCTTCATAACCGATGGTACCGAAGCTGAAGGTCCGCCCATAGTTGAGGTGAGATGGTTCGACAGGGGACAGGAGCTGCAGGATAAGGCTGCAAAGTCTATAACAAGGCATGTGCAGTCAGCAGGCTACCAGAATGTCGATGTCATATTCACCATATTCAGGGAAACCTCCTACTACGAGAACGGAGAGCATTTCTAAGAATGCGCTGATACTGCTATTTTGCGGTATCGGCGCATTTTTCATTATTTTAACGATATGTAACAAATTATTAGCAATTGCACAAGACTTCGTCAATGATTGGAATGACTATTGAGTGTATAATCCAAGTATAGGATGCTTTTCGCTTTCTTCACAGGGAGGTATGAAATGAAAAGGATCAGGATAGCCGCATCAGTTGCTGCCATATTCCTTTTGCTAGCTGCCTGCACAGATAAGAGCCAGGAACCGCAGGAACCGGATGTCATGTCAAGACCTACCGAAGAAAGGTATGTGACAAACGAGATCAGGGAGTATAAAGGTGCCCGGCTGGACCCTTCGATCGGTCCGAGGGACAATTCGATAAAGGGCATCCAGAAGGTACCTATCGAGGGCTATTTGCTCAAGATAAAGGGGCTTGTCAATCAGGAGGTTGCCATAAGCTATGATGACGTCCTGGAGATGGAGTCGGTTGAGAAGCTTATTGTCCTTCATTGTGTCGAGGGCTGGAATGCAACAGTACTTTGGAAGGGTGTAAGGATAAAGTCGCTGATCGACCTGGCGATCGCAAAAAACAGTGCGAACACTGTAATCTTCAGATGCTACGACGGATATACGACGTCAATGCCGTTAAGCACGATCCTGGAAAGGGACATGATCCTCGCTTATTCATCAAATGGTGTCGAGCTTCCTCCATCGCTTGGATTCCCGTTCATAGTGGTGGCTGAGGACAAGCTTGGGTACAAGTGGGCGAGATGGGTGACAGAAATAGAGCTCTCAGACAACAATATCTACATGGGTTACTGGGAGAACTACGGTTACGACAATAATGCTGATATCAAATGATTTTGGGAGTGATAGGGTGGCAATGCACTGGGGAAAGGTACTTAAGGTTGAAAAGGGACATGCTGAGATACTGGTGAAGAGGGTACTTCCCTGCGGGGACGCCTGCAGGAAATGCTCGGCTGGCTGCTATATAGAGTCTGACATTATAAAGGTCAATATATCTGAGGGCATGAAGGCTGGAGACCTTCTTGAAATACTTGTGGAGAAGGGAAAGGGATCAATCAGCGAGATAGAGAGGTATGGGATATCCCTTGCTGCCATGTTCCTTTCAGTTGTCATCGCATATGTTGCTGCACCTGCGGAGTATAAGGCGCAGGCCTCTGGTGCTGCTATCTTTGCCGGAATAATCCTTTCCCATTTTGCTGTTAAGGAAGCTGAGAAAATTGCGCAAAGAAGAGGCTCAGTAAAGCATACGATAATCGGGATGCTTCCTGAGGGCTCAGTCAGAAAATATATGAGGTAAAAAATGTGCGATGTAGAGCATCTTCTGAAATCAAACGAGCCATGGACTGTATACAGGACCATGATAGACATCCTTGGAATGGACAGGGACGATCCTGATGCAAAGGAAGCGAGAATGAGGATGATTGAGGATCCTCTTGTCAGGGGGCTGGTGAGTGAGCTTAAAGCCTTTCCTGGGGAGGTCCTTTCCAGCCATAAAAGCGCAGGACAGGCATACCACAGGCTTTCATTCCTTGCAGAGATCGGTATGGACAAGGATGATCCGGGTATAAAGGAGATAATTGACAGGGTATATGAACTGATAAAAGATGATGGGATCCCGCGTCTTCCTTCCCTCATACCCGAAAGGTATGGAGGATCAGGGGAAGTAAAGGATGCCTGGGCGCTATGCGATGCACCAACTACCCTTTACTCGCTTGCAAGGATTGTTTCGGCAGAGGATGATCCGGTAAGGTCGGGATCCATGAAGCTGCTCGCACTGGCGAAGGACAACGGGTGGCCATGTGTTGTATCTCCGGAACTTGGAGGCTTCAGAGGGCCTGGGAAAAAGGGTGACCCCTGTCCGTATGCTACCATCATAATGCTTAAGCTCATTTCAGCATTCGATGACTATAGGGACAGTATCGAGGCGAAAAATGGAGTAGAATGCATCCTTGACCTGTGGGAAAACAGCAGGGTGAAGCACCCATACATTTTTTATATGGGGGATGACTTCAGGAAGCTGAAGGCACCCTTTGTGTGGTATGACATACTGAATGTATGTGACATACTTTCAAGGTTTGAATTTGCCAGGAAGGATCCAAGGTTATTGGATATGGTCGGACTTATAGGGAGCAAGCGGGGAGAAGACGGCCGTTTCAGGCCGGAATCAGAATGGAAGGCATGGAAGGGCTGGGATTTCGGTCAGAAAAAAGGGCCGTCCAGCTGGATCGAGTTTCTGGTCTGCAGGATCGAGAAAAGAATGGAGGGTTTGATTTGAGAGCATTAAGCGGAGACATAGAGGATATCATCAGGAAAAGAAAGTCCTGCAGGTCCTATTCTGACAGGAAGATCGGTAATGACATCATGGCTGAAGTCATTACAATGCTTAAGGATGTGGAAAGCACTGCAACATCAGCATTTCAGCTTAAGTATTCAGGTGGATCAGGTACAGGCGGGAAGGAGCGGGTCGGAACCTACGGGATGATAAGCGGAGCCTCTGATTACATAGCCGTAATTGCCAGAAGGGAAGGAAACAATCCTGTTGAGATTGGAAGACTCTTCGAGACCGCTGTTCTTCATCTCGCTGACCTGGGACTTGATACCTGCTGGCTTGGAGGAACTTTTGACAGAAAGGGTTTTGAAGGAAGGCTTGACATAGGCTCTTCTGAATACATTCCCATAGTATCACCGGTCGGCTATGGGAAGGAAAGGTTCAGCATACTGGATTCTTCTGTAAGGGCCATGGTTGGCGCTGATACCAGAAAGCCCTGGAATGAGTTGTTTTTCCATGAGAGTACATTGAATCCCCTTGAGAAGGAAATTGCCGGGGATTTCAGGATACCGCTCGAAATGGTAAGGCTTGGACCATCAGCCTCCAACAAGCAGCCATGGAGAGTAATAACTGATTCTAAAGGCTGTCATTTCTTTCTGTCAAGGGACAAGGGATATGGCCTCAGGACCTATGACCTGCAGCTTAACGATATGGGTATTGCCATATGCCATTTCGAACTCACGGCAGCGCAGTGGGGAATGACGGGGAGCTGGGAAAATGGACCGCATCCTCAGGCTCCGGCTGAATGGGAATATGTCAGGTCATATTTAATATAGGTAAATATCGCAAAATTCTGAATATATTTGCAGATTCGTTTATGGTTTTGTATAATTTCTTTAAGGACAGCAGAATGCAGTGAGTTTGCGGAAGGCGGCCAATGTATGGGGAAAAAGAGGGATCACGTCTATCACAGCTACACAAGGACCATGTGCCCGGAGTGCATGGAGCTGATTGACGGCAAGATAATATATGACTCGAACGGTGCATATATATTAAGGCAGTGTCCGGTGCACGGGGAAAGTCTGGAGCTTCTTGAAGAGGATGCGAACTGGCATATCCACAAAAGCGACTTTGACAAACCAGGTACGGCAAGCACCTGCCAGACAAAGGTCGACAAGGGGTGCCCCTATGACTGCGGGCTGTGCCCGTCCCATGACCAGCATACCTGCATAGGTCTCATGGAGATAACAAGGCGCTGTGACATGAGCTGCCCGACTTGCTTTGCCGAGGCAGGCAAGGGTAAGGACCTGGACATTGAAACCATCGGAAAGATGATGGATTTCTACATGGCATCTGAGGATGGAAAGGCGGAGATACTCCAGATCAGCGGCGGAGAGCCTACCATGCACCCTGAGATACTCAATATAATCTCAATGGCCAAGGGCAAGGGCTTCAAGTACGTTATGCTCAATACTAACGGTCTGAGGATAGCTGACGATGAGAAATTCGTCGAGGCTTTAGGTGCCTTCAAGGGCGGTTTTGAGGTTTACCTCCAGTTCGACGGTCTTGATGACGGTATATACAGGAAAATGAGAGGCAGGCCGATGCTTGAAGTGAAGAAGAGAGCCATAGCCAATCTTGGCAGATATGGAGTTCCTGCAACACTTGTATGTACTGTTGACAAGGGGATCAACGACAGCATCATAGGACAGCTTCTTCTGTATGGAATGGATGAAAAATATGTCAGGGGAGTGAATTTTCAGCCTGTGGCATATTTTGGAAGGTATTCCGGTGAAAGGAACAGGATGACACTGTCAGGTGTCCTGAAGAGGATCGAGGAACAGACAGGAGGTCTCCTGAAGATGTCTGATTTCATGCCTCTGCCCTGCGATGTTGAAAGGGTGGCCCTTACATACCTGTTCAAGGAAAACGGGTCCTTCATACCGATAACGAGGGGCAAGGACATGAGTCAGTACAGGAACCTCATTGGCAACACCTTTGTATTTACACTTGAGGACACTCTGAAGACTCTGAAGGACGAGGATGCAACCTTCGGTCTGTCCGATTGCTGTGACCTTCTGGCCGATATCAAAAGGCACATACCCAAAGGCTTCATTTTCAAATCAAGGGAAAACAAGATGAAGTTCGTGGACGAGAACACCTTCAGGATAAGTGTAAGTTCCTTCGTTGATGCCTGGAACTTCGACATGAAGTCGATCCAGAAGGACTGTGTACATGTCATTACCCCTGACTTAAGGAGGATGCCGTTCTCAGCCTTCAACATGGTGCACAGGGGGAAATACGATGAGTATTACCTTTGAGAGCATAATGACAATGGCTATATCCTCAAGCGTGACCATACTTTTTGCAGCTATAGTCATGGATTTCATGCTTTTTGAGAAGAAGGGGGGAGTCAAGAGGGAGAAGAGGTCAATTGTAGCCACAGGAACGATGACTCTGTTCTATCTTGTATATTTTATTGTCATATGGAGCAGGGTAGGCGAGATCATACCTGAAGGAAGCTTATACATAAAGTCTGTGAGGATAGCAGGAACGGTCCTGGTAGCCCTGGGCTCTGCAATGAACATACTTGGCAGACTGTCACTTAAGGGCAACTGGGCTGACCATGTAAGGATATACAAGGACCAGACTCTGGTTGAGACAGGTATTTACAGTATCGTAAGGCATCCTCTCTACTCTTCACTGATGGTGATGCTTTATGGCGGATCGCTGGCATACCTTAACTGGGTGTCAGCAGTTCTCACGACCTTCGTATTCATTCCCTTCATGTATTACAGGGCGAAGCAGGAGGAAGGCTTTCTCTTACAGGAATTTGAAAGATATGAGGATTACAGGAAAAGAGTGGGGATGTTTTTCCCCAAGTTTTGGAGGTGAACAATGGCAGGCTTCAAACCGGTTTCAATATCAAACGGCGCATTTGCTTTCTGCAGGTATACGGTAGCTGTTATCTTCTGGGTGGCGCTGATCCTTGGCAGCCGTGAGCTGGTCCTTGCCGGGTTCGTCATACTTGTGCTTTCGGCACTCCTAAAAGTAAGGAAGGCACCGCTTATCGTTCTCTATACTGCAACCGTTGAAAAGCTGTTTCCATCGGACCAGGTGATAGTTGACGAAAAGGGAATAAGGTTCGCCCATATAGTTGGAGCGGTTGTAAGCGGGCTGTGTGTGCTTCTGCTTTATTTCACAAAAGGAAACGCAGGCTGGATAATGACAGGGTTCCTTGCATTGCTGAAGACTTCTGCTGCACTAGGCTTCTGCTCAGCGCTGAAGCTTTATAACTGCATGAATTCCGGGAGCTGCTGCAGGGTAGGGAAGCTTGTGAGGAAATTCAAAGATGCTTGATTCGCATTTCAGGCCTGATGATTTCGGGATACTTCCGAACATTTTCGGCTTCAGCTCATATGCACTGTTCGTTGTATTAGGCATAACCCTGGGACTCTCCTACTACCTTCTTGATGCAAGGACAAGGAACGTCAAGGGTGAAGGCGTTATAGAGATAGTATCAAGCGGACTGATCTTCGGGCTTATTGGCTCGAAGGTACCGCTCATACTTGAAGGCGGAGACCTCGAATCCATAATATTCGGGAAATCCATTGTCGGAGGACTTGTAGGCGGGATGATCGGTGTGCTGCTCGTCAAGAGGATCCTTAGCATAAAGCTGAGGATGGGCAACATCATAGCTCCTGCTGTAGCACTGGGTATGGCTGTAGGAAGGATAGGGTGTTTCCTCAATGGCTGCTGCTACGGGGTGGAATGTGCCTTTGGATTTGACTTCGGGGATGGGTTGACCAGGTTTCCTGCTCAGCTTGCTGAATCCTCTTTCCATTTCATTGCCTTTATCATATTGCACCGTCTCAGAAAAAGGGATATGAGACCCGGTATACTCTTCAAATGGTATGTAATCTCATATTTCATCTTCAGGTTTTTCATAGAGTTCGCAAGGGTTAACGAAAGGATATGGTTCGGACTTACAGTCTATCAGCTTGTAAGCCTGGCAGGAATTGTGTTCGTAGTTGGAAGAATGATGGTTGAACAAAGGAAAGGGGTTGAAACATATGGAAAATAACGGAAAGTTCAGTTTAGGCTTTTTACTTGGTGCAATCGGGCTCGCTGCCAGTTCACTGCTTATCGCCCTGTTTCTTATGCTGCTCAGAAGAGATGTAGGGCAGTTCAGTGAGATCCTCGGAAGCATGTTTATTACAGGACTCTTCATATGGATACCTCTCTCCATTGCCATAGGCAGCGTATCGAAAAGGAAAGGCTCGAAGTCAGCCCTGTGGTTTGCAGCGGCATCCTTTGCCATAAGCCTTCTTGTGACCGGCGGATGCTGGGGAATCATCACCGGAATGGGCGGCTAATGACCCAAAAGCCAGCTGGGAGTTTTTCTCAGCTGGCTTTTTGGTTTTCTGGGATATTTATGGTTAAGAATCGGATATTCCACGTGGTTATGAAAGCCTTCAGTTGTTTATCTGATATTTTATGTATGTGCATCCATTGTGTGTATGCTAATGATATCGCGTTTCCTTTGTAAAATGAGCCGAATAGAGTATAATGTGTTTAGTGAACGTTTGCAGTTTGAGGTGGCGTATATGGAAAAGAAGCTGAATGGAGTGATAAGATTTTAGTGC
>DIXH01000008.1 GCA_002428605.1 Clostridiaceae bacterium UBA6085 | reverse complement strand
GGAGGCACTTTCATCCGAGAGAATCGTCAGAGCCCTTAACGCTGCTAACTGTAAGGTCAGGCGAGGAGGCTACGTGGACTGTGACGATGTTGGCGGAAGCATCGCATTCGTGAAAAGAAAGAACAAGAAGGGTGAACTAGTGGATACGCTAGTGTTTTCAACACAAGATGAGATTGCGCAAGACTACCAGCTGATACAAAAGACATTCGGCACAGACTTCTATGAGGTTGAATGTAAGCAAGAATCATTCACACGGTTCATCAAAAAGATAAGCTATACTGTTTAAGCACTACAGCCAATAATCACGCAATTAATACTAAAACCCTTGCGGCCGAATAGGTCTCAAGGGTTTGTCTCTTTTTAACTGTAAAAGTCAGGTTATACCATAAAAGTCCCAGTATGAAAAACAATTAGGTTTTGAGGCTCAAAAACAAAACCCCGCTCTCACGCCTGGTTAAATTTCAATTAAAAGGCTCATCTATAATCTCCATAGGTTTATAATATTTGCAACGGACCAATATGAAGAAAGGCAGGAGAGATCGATATGGTAGTAACTACAACCACAGGTGTTGAGGGAAGAAAGATCACAAGCTACAAGGGTATAGTATTCGGGGAGGTAGTCGCCGGAGTCAACTTCGTTAAGGACTTCGCAGCAGGACTATCAAACATTTTCGGAGGAAGGTCAGGCTCCTATGAGAACGAGCTTATCGAAGCCAGGATCACAGCACTGAGAGAGCTCGAAGACAGAGCGGCAGCACTCGGCGCAAATGCCGTAGTCGGAGTAAAGATCGATTACGAGACTCTGGGACAGGGCGGAAACATGCTCATGGTCACAGCATCAGGAACGGCTGTCTACGTTGAGTAATTTTGGCTCTTTCTGTTAGCTGTTTTTTAGTCAGCGGTTTGATGTTATCTGTTAATTCCCGGTGATTTATCCCAATAGATAAAGGGGCAGGTTTTTTACCTGCCCCTTTATCTATTCCTGAAGGTTATTACACCTTGACTTAAGAAGTTCCATGAACCGCTGCTTGTCGAGCGGTGATATGTACGTCGTTCCGGTCACGAAGCCCTTGTCGTGCTGCCTGATCTCAAGCCTGTCAAGGGACAACGCCATCGATGACCATAGGTTCCTGGACTCCTTGATGCTCCTTATCCTGTCATAGGGTATCCTCTCTACGAAAGGTCCGCTTCTTGCATATAGATGGTCATCCTTCAGCTCATACCATGTGAAGAACCAAAGGGAAGCAAGGAATACCCATACCGGGAGAAGCAGAAGAATGACAACAAGCCTTTCTTCCTCCGGTACCATGAAGACCGCTGCAGACGCTGAAGAAATCGCAAACAGGACAAGAATTTCGTACAATATATCCCTTTTTGACCAGAACCTCTCATGTTCCATCCTATTTGCCTCTTATTGCCCTGTATTTGTACTCTCCAAGTGAGTAAAGGAACTTCTCTTCTTTTGTCACAGGGTTCAGCTTGACTACAGCCTTTGGTTTCCCGTCATAGTCCATATGGACCATTGTAAAGAAAGCAGTAAGCGCGGTAGTTGAGTCGGAATAGTCGCCAAGCCTGTAGACCATGACATTGACAAGCACCTGCATCGAGGTGTTTCCTACATATGCCACCTGGGCTATGCACCTTACAAGGTCTCCAATATTTATGGCCTTGTGGAACACTATCTCATCGACCCTCGCTGTGACTACCTGCCCTTTTGCATGCTTGGATGCCGCTATTCCTGCGGTGCTGTCCATAAGCTTCATAAGCTCGCCACCGTGGACATTCCCCAAATAGTTTGAATGGATCGGCTCCATGAACAGGCTTGTCTCTGCCATGGGAAAGTTTATGTTTTCCATTATCTTATTCTGCATTTTTTCACCTTTCCTTGAAGTTTATACCGATCATGGTAAATCTGATGGTCTTGTAACAACAACGTCGGCACCAAGGCCCTTAAGTGCAGCCGAAGCCTTCAGCTCGATGTCCATGCCCATCATCTCCTGTACTGTCGTAAGTCCGACAGACTTGATAAGCTTTGTACTTTTTGAGAATACCATCTTCATCTCATATGACTTTATGTTCCAGCTTTCAGTCGCAAAATACTCATTTGGTATGACTGTCGCGAGCGCTTCCTTAAGCTGGTCAGTGGTAAATGCATCTGTGGTGCTTAGGATGATGTCGTCACCGGATTCAGTCCTGTCAAACTGTGACAGCACCTTAAGGACATCCATGACCTTTATTTCCTTCAGCTTTTCAGCAGGTATCTCTATTCCACCTGTTGATTCACCCTTTTCAGCCTTGATCCAGTCCTGTGAGAAGCTTGTCTTTACCCAGGCATCCTCACCTTCAGTGTATATGGATACTGCCAGGGCAAACAGCGATGTGGACAAAGTGACGTCAGTCATGGACTTGTCGCCCTTGTTGTCCACCTGCATGGTTCCTGAAACACCCATGAGCCTTCCGCCTGATGCATCGAATTCTACGGATGCAGCATCAGCTGAGCTTATCTTGAGATAGCTTTTCGCAGCAAGCGAGTACCTTGAATCCGTGAACCAGAATATCCCGAACGCAACAAGAACCACTACCAGCAGTACTGCAATCGCTCTTAGAAAATTCTTCATCACATACCTCCTAGTAGCCCATATCAGGATCTACAACATTTATCAGCTTCTCTCCCTTTCTGAACCTTCTTATGTTATCTACGACGAGCCTTGCCCCGCGCATCTCATTGCCTGGTCCCCATCCGCCAACATGCGGCGTCATTATGACATTGTCGAGCTCCCATAGAGGACTGTCATCCGGCAGAGGTTCCCTCTTGTATACATCAAGCGCAGCACCTCTGATCTTCTTTTTCCTTAAGATCTCAATGAGGGCATTCTCATCCACTATCGGACCTCTTCCAAGGTTCACAAAAACTGCACTTTCCTTCATGCAGCCAAGAGCCTCAGCATCTACGAGATTCCTGGTCTCAGAGGTCAGTGGCAGGAGAATGACTATATAGTCGGCAGTCTTCATTGCATCCTTAAGTTCAGATACAGGTCTGACTTCATCGAAATTTTCAAGAGGTGTCACTGTCCTCTTTATTCCGACGGTCCTCATGCCGAAGGCCTTCGCCTTCATTGCAAGCATTTCACCAATCTTGCCCGAGCCGATAATAAGGAGTTCTGAGTCAAGAAGCTCGCGATAGCTGAACTCCTGTGTCCACCGAAGAGTCTTCTGGTACCTTATGTGCTCAACTAGTGACCTTGAAAATGCAAGGATCATACCCATTGCAAGGTCAGTCATCTGTGGAGCGTGGATCCCTGATGTGTTGGTTACTTTGACTCCCATTTCCTTAAGAGTCTGGAGCGGCAGTACGTTTACACCTGCGCTGAATGACTGGATCCATTTAAGGTCCCGGCATTCCTTTACCAGCTCGTCTGTAAGCTTTCTCTGTGAAATTATCGCTTCAGCCTTTACCAGCGTGTCCTTCTCCTTCTCGATATCCATGATATCAATGATCTCCTCACCAGTTTCCTTTCTGATGAAGTCAGCTGCTTCCTTGCTAAGGAAATGCCTCTCTACTATATTTACGATCATAACTGTCCTCCCTATAGCTACATTTATGAGACACATAGCCCGTTTCCCCTGGGCACACGTGTTTCTTTTCCATACATACAGTGTATCATTCAACACGTGGTTTACCAATAACAAGCAAAAAAAAGACGGAACCATAGGGTCCCGAAGGTCCCATAGTTTCCGTCTTTTGAATTCATTAGTTCTTTCTGTTAGCAGCGACTTCGATATTCGCTCTTCTTCCTGAAAGCTTCTTTCCGCTGCAGTACTTGACTACCCTGTCCTCGACGCCATCCTTGACATTCACGAATGTGAACTTAGGAAGTATGTCGATAGTTCCGATGTCATCGCTGTTTGTTCCTGCATGCTCTGTAAGGAACTCAAGCAGCTTCTTTGGTGAAAGCTTGTCCATCGATCCCACGTTTATGAAGAGCCTTACCTGTGTCTTAGGCTTGGTGAGGCTGTTCTGTGTGTACTCGAAGCTCAGCTCATCCTTGTAAATCAGGTTCATGAGGGCTGCAGATACGTCTATCATGTTGTAGTTCTCATCGAGCTCTGCAACAAGCGGAACGAACCTCTTGTACTTCTCGTCCTCAAGTTCCTTTGTTATCCTGCTGAGGATGTTCTTGTACTTGGAGCTGAATATATCGTCTATTGTAGGAATGTCCTTCCTCTTTATCTTGCTCTTCGTCATCCTCTCGATGTCCTTGAGCTGGAGGTATTCCCTTGGAGTTACCAGAGTGTAGGCTATTCCTTCCTTCCTGGCTCTTCCTGTCCTTCCTATCCTGTGGACATAGGATTCTGTGTCCTGAGGAAGGTCATAGTTTATGACATGAGAGATGTTCTCGACGTCTATTCCTCTTGCCGCTACATCAGTTGCAACAAGGAATTCAAGGTTCTTTTCCTTGAACTTGGCAAGTGTCGATATTCTCTGGTTCTGGTTCATGTCTCCGTGCATTCCGGCTGCATTGTAGCCTCTTGCGGATAGTGAGTCAACCAGCTCGTCAACGCCTCTCTTTGTCTTGCAGAATATGATTACTGAGTCCATCTCTTCAGCATCCATGATCCTGCAGAGCGACTCGAACCTGTCTGAGTGCTTAACTTCAAAGTAGAACTGGTCGACAGTTGATACGGTCATGGTGTTGTTCACCACTGTTATGTGCTCCCTGTCTTCCTTCATGTATCTCTTTGAAAGTGTCTTTATTTCCTTTGGCATTGTTGCCGAGAACAGCATTGTCTGCTTATCCTCGTTCATGTCCCTCATGATCCTCTCGATATCCTCGATGAATCCCATGTTGAGCATCTCGTCCGCCTCGTCAAGTACAAGGAAATCAACCTCTTCAAGATGAAGTATTCCCCTGTCCATGAGGTCAATGACTCTTCCAGGAGTTCCGACAACTATGTCGATTCCGCTCCTTAAAGCCCTTATCTGCCTGTCTATCGGCTGTCCGCCGTATACCGGGAGAAGCTTTACCCTTACATGCTTCGCGATCGTGTTGATCTCTTCGTTAACCTGTATGGCGAGCTCTCTTGTAGGTGTAAGGACTATCGCTGAGACCTTTCCCTTCGGTGTGAGCTTGCTCAGTATAGGCGCTGCAAATGCAAGTGTCTTTCCTGTTCCTGTCTG
>DIXH01000015.1 GCA_002428605.1 Clostridiaceae bacterium UBA6085 | reverse complement strand
CAGGCTTTTCAGATGTCAAGGACATGAAGGGCGGCATAATGAACTGGAGATATGAGACTGTAAAGTAAGAAGCAAATATTTTGGGAGCCTTATGTATCGAAAGATATGTAGGGCTCCCTTAGCTTATAAAATCTTATTTACTAATATTCAGGTTAATTAGATTAAGAGGAATCCCTCGCAGGAAACTTTCAAAAATATCAACCGCCGGCTATTGGAGGCAGGATTTGCAGCAGATCGCCATGACATAGTCTTGTGCTAAGACCCTCAAGTGCAAAAACGTTTCTCCCATTGAGTAGTATCGCATTCCCTGGAGTTACCCTGGTAGAATCAGTCTTATCTAAAATAACTTCACCAATAGCTTCCCCATACATATGTACCAGCAAATCAAGCAGATCTTTCACGGTACTGTTTTCCTTAAGACTGATGAATTGTTCTTTTTTGCCCTTCATTAAAGGTATATATGTGAGGATCGTCCTGACTCTTACTTCAATCATATCAACAAACCAGATCAGGATAATTTGTCCAATGCGTAATCAAGACCCAGTTCCTTAAGTTTTTCAGGTGTTGGGATACCTTCTCTCGTCCAGTTTCTCGCATCGTAATAATCATCCAGCATCTTATCAAAATCTTCCTTCTTGACATAATGGCCTTTTGATCCACCTTCCTTAAGTGGCTCTGTGAAGAGTCTTTCAGGGTAGGTATCATCCTCTCTCGTAAGACCAGCAGTTATGTTGAATACTTTAGCGAGGTTATTTACCCTCTCGCCTACCTTCAACACTTCATCAGCAGTAAACTCTAAGCCAGTTGAAGTGCTTATCAGATCAGCTGTATTCTGGAGTGCGATATCCGGTATTGCTATGACAAAAAGGAACCCACAGATGATTGGACAATCGGATACTGCGCAATTTGTGTCCTGATTCCATTTTGTGAGCCAGCCTTTTTCCTCAATCGCAAATCTGTCGTATGCTTTGGGGACGGGAATCGAAAAAATCTCCTGGAACGCATAACCCTTATTATGGTCAGCTCCTGCATAGGATGTTGCCATGCTTAACCCATGTGCCATGGCTCCTCTTGGATCATACGCAGGAATCTCGAGTCCTTTGATATGCATCGCATAGGCTTTAGTCTCTTGTCCCATTTTTTCAGAAAGTACCTTAGTCCCGTCTCCCAGCAGTGCCCCGAGTCCCTCTTTCCTGTATGCCATATCTTTGAGCAGATCCTCGATTATTTCATGATTTCCGAAGCTCAGATCAACTCCACCGGTATCCTCGAGGGTAAGAAGCCCTCTTTTAAAGAGCTCCATGGCAAAGCCGATAGTGACACCTGACGACACAGTGTCCATTCCCAACCTATCACATATCTGATCCGAGTTGATTATGCTGTCAAGGTTGTCAACCCCGATTTGTGACCCAAGACTATAATATGTTTCGTACTCTGGATCCGAAAGTGCACCTTTGTACTTGGAATCTTTTCCTGCAAGCTTCATGTTGCTGCATTGAACAGGGCACCCATAGCATGCTTCGCTGGTAATAGTATACTTTGACCCAGTCTCAGCTCCAAGACCTGCGGTATAATCCTTTTCTCCAGTCGTGCTGAAATTTTCTGAAGGGAAAATTCCCAATTCTGATGCGCCGTCTACAACCAGTGGCGTACCTATCTTAGCAAAATATGGATAAAGAACAGGGTTATTCTTCATCGCTTTAAGCATTTTGTTTCGTGTTTCGTTAAAGCCAAATTCATCTGCAATCGCTATGTTTTTGTTAGTCCCTTGTACAGCAATAGCTTTAAGGTTCTTTGAGCCCATGACAGCACCAACACCTCTGCGCCCGAATGCTCGCCTTTCATTGATTATTGATGCCATTGGCGAGAGGTTTTCTCCAGCAGGACCGATGCAGGCGATTCTTACATTTTGATTATTCAACATATGCTTTATCAGGATCTGTGTATCGACAGTATCGGCTCCCCATATCTTGTCAGCGCTTTTAATAGACACAGTATCGTCATTGATGTAAATGAATACGGGTTTCTCGGATTTCCCTTCAATGATCAGTGCATCATATCCAGCATGCTTGAATTCGACAGGAAAGAATCCACCTGATAAAGAAACCGTTATGGTACCTGTAGCTGGTGATTTTGTAGTAAGTGACATTCTGCTTGTTGAAGGTACAGTAGTTCCTGCAAGAGGACCTAATGCGAAAATAAGCTTATTTTCTTCACCAAGCGGATCAGCATTGCCAGGAACCTCGTCATAAAGATACTTTACTCCAAACCCTGCCCCACCAATATAATCCTTTGCAATCTCTTCAGGTAGGTCCTCTACCTTTATAGCTTTTGTTGTCAGATTGACTCTGAGAATTTTGCCCGCATAACCGCCTTTTATCATTGCTATCCCCCCTGTTTTTGATGATACTAAGAATTGTAATTATCATAATTTTGTATCAATTAAATTGTATCAATACACAAACAGTGTAACAATGAACCGTGAAGGCTGTATTATAGTCCGTTTTTAAACCCAAATGGACAGTTTTAATCGAATATTAAACAGAAAAAGACCTCCAGAAATCGTTTAAAGTTAAACAAAAGAGCAAATTCTTATGATATTATCAATCTATTAGTGCAGTGTAAGATTAAAACAAATACCTCAGGGGGTGGGATAGCTTGAAGGCCAAAGACATGAGTTTCATGGATTTAATTGAGTTCAGGAAGGAAGAAGGGGAAGTATATCTAAAAGGTCAGAGGTCATTGATACTTAATGTGGATGCGCTTGGCACCTTAAGGAAAGACCTGATTCATAACCTTGGACATGACAGAGCTAAAGCCTTTCTGGTCAGGTATGGATGGCAGCTGGGATACAATGATGGCATTAATCTTATGAGGAACCATGATCTTGACAATGAGGAAGAGCTGTTCAAAGCCGGGTCAGTTTTGTTTTCAATGGAAGGATTTGCCAGGGTTCAAAATGATATAGTGATAGCTGACAAAGAAACAAATACATTCCTTAAAAAGGGTAAGTTCTTCAATTCCTTTGAGGCTGACCAGCATCTGAGACACTTTGGATTAAGTGACAAGCCAGTATGCTGGCTTTTGATTGGTTATGCCAGTGGATATGGATCAGCTTTCTGGGGAGAGAAGGTATACTACGTTGAGACCAAATGCAAAGGTAATGGCGATACCCATTGTGAATTTGAAGGAAGGACACTTGATGATTGGGGAGACAGTATCACGAGTGAACTCTCCTATTATGAAGACAAGACCATTAGCGAGGAACTCAACAATGCCTACAAGAAAATTGAAGATCAGAATATCCAGCTTGAAAGGGTTTTAAAAACTCACCAGGAACTGTCCAAGCTGGTTCTTTGCGGTAAAGGATTGAAGGAGATCACAAACAATATTTCGAGAATCATTGGCCATAGTGTTTTGTTATGGGATAGCAATATTGATCTTCTCGCATTTGACCAGAGTATAAAAGAAGACAGGTTAGATAAAATTGCAAAAGTGTTCCATAAAGAATTATATGGAAACCATCTCGACAATTCTGCTGGTTCATATGACAGGAATCTGGTGACTGATGACCTCCCATTAAAGAAAGAGGTAACGATTGACAACAATTCTTTTTGGTATGCTCTTTTTCCAATTATTTCAGGCAAGACCACATACGGATACATAACAGTCCTCGAAGAGGACACTTTGAAGCTTGACAAAGAGTCGTTGGTTCTCGTGCAGAGGACTATAGATATTTATGCGATTGAAATGATGAAACAAAGACAGCTGTCAGATCTGGAAAACAGGCATAGGACAAGTTTCGTCGAAACATTATTGAATCAGACATATGCAACTGTGGATTCCATTATGGAAAGAGGTAAAAAGCTTGGACAGGATATTCTGGAACCGAATTATGTGATGGTTCTTGAGATTGAAGATGAAGGCAGTCCATCAAATGATAAGACTAATTCGTTACGTGAGGCCTTGATCCTTTCTGACAGCGTGCTTTCAAAATACAATTCAAGCCTGGCAGGAACAGAGTTGGATTCAAGATTTGTTTACCTTATTCCTTCCAATAGAATGACAAAGGATTTCATTTTTGAAGGACTAAGGAACCTTAAGAGCAAGCTTTCAAAGAGAAATGCCTCAATGACTGCTGGGATTGGGGACATTGCACGAAATGTCGAAGGATATATGAAATCCTACCAGCAGGCTAACAAATCAATCAGATTTATCAATGCATTCAGCAAGCAAGAACGTATATTGTTCTATGAGGATATGGGTGCAATATCTTTACTCATGAATACTCAAGATGAGGAAAGCATAATTGAATTCATGAGCAAGAAGCTTAAACCAATTATTGACTTCGACAGGGAATATAATTCTGATCTAATAATGACTCTGGATCACTATTTGAATACTGACAGCATGCGAAAAACATCAGCCGATATCAATTTGTCGTTAAGCGGCCTGAAGTACAGACTTAACCAGATTAAAGATTTCGGCTATGATCTTCAGTCCCCAAATGAGAAATTTGAACTCCAGCTAGCACTTAACATTTACAAACTTACCCAGTAATACTTATTTATTATAAATTATTCTAATGCAAAGAGTGGGAGCTTAGTTGAATAAGCTGCTTCTGTGAAGAGTATTATTCATATTTTAACCGGGCTGGAAAAATGAAATCGGGAACTAATGGAGCGTTTCACGTTTATAAGCTGAATGTGGCAGTTCAATATTTATCTGCGGTTCCATTCCCAAACATTGGTGAATCATAAGTTCTTGTGTCCATCATATGGCCATTGTAATAGAGTTTACAGTTTCACCTGCATAGATCCATGAATGCCTGCATTCCTGGTGTAATGAACTTGTTTCGATGGTGTATGATCCTGAAGTACCTTTCAAATGATGCTCCCTTAAGCCTCAGCATCCGTACCTTCCCATCATCGATATCCTCCTTCACAAGCATGTAGGGAAGGAAGGATACTCCAATACCTGCCTCGACAGCCCTTACGATTGCCTGTGTGCTGATGCTTTCAAATGTTGGCTTCAATTCATACCCGAAGGATGAGAAT
Source organism: Clostridiaceae bacterium UBA6085 (assembly GCA_002428605.1). Lineage (GTDB taxonomy): Bacteria > Bacillota > Clostridia > Clostridiales > Clostridiaceae > Youngiibacter. The sequence continues at coordinate 23,011 of DIXH01000015.1, read as the reverse complement.
ATACCTTCGAGAGTCTCCCTTCCGGCACTTCCGCGTTCTCTCAGCACCAGATCCTCGCCTGCAAGCGCCAGGGGAGTGACATCATTCTTCTCCGATAGGCGATGAGTATTGCCGCAGATGACGACAAGGTCGTCGTCCATGAATTTTTTCTCTGCAATGTATTCGCTGTGGACAGCACCCTCCACAAGTGCAAAATCAAGGCGATTCTTAAGCACATGCTCCTCGATCCTGTCTGAGTTGTCTACAATGGCCTCTATCCTTATTTCCGGATATATTTCCCTGAATGACTTGATATATCCGGGGAGCAGATAGTTGCCTATGGTTACGCTTGAACCGATCCTTATTGTTCCTGTCGAATCAATGTTTTTCAGACCCTTTTCCATCTCATCGAAAAGTGCGGTTATGTGGTTCGCATACTGCAGGAAGTACTTTCCTGACTCTGTAATCTGAAGTCTCCTCGATATCCTGTCGAAGAATTTTGTCCCGTAGTACGATTCAAGTTCAGATATGGCAAGGCTTACACTGGGCTGAGCTATAAAGAGCTCCTCACCGGCTAGGGTCACGCTTCCTGTTTCGCATACCTTCACGAATATCCTCAAATGCCTTAGCGTCATGATTGCCTCCGATATATAATTAATTTGTTATGTTGTTTATAAAATTATACTATTTTACTTAACTAAAATAAACAGCTATATTTGTTCTTGTAAGGAATTCGAAGATCTCGGGTACGGAATTATAAGGGCCATCTTGGTCCCGGAGGAGAAGATATGAAGCTGCTTTTTGACATGTTCAAGACTTTTTTCAAGATAGGGGCGTTCACCATAGGAGGTGGATATGCAATGCTTCCACTCATCCAGAGGGAGGTGGTGCATGTTAGGAAATGGATAAGCGAGGAGGATTTCCTGGACATGGTTGCCATTGCCCAGTCAGCACCTGGTCCCCTGGCAGTAAACATTAGCGTCTTTGTTGGCTATAAAGTAAAGGGGATAATGGGAATAGTCGCATCTGTACTTGGATCAACACTTCCATCGTTTGGAATAATAATACTTGTCGCTTCGGTATTCCTTGGGATAGAAAAGCATCCTTATGTCGAGCAGGTATTCAGGGGGATAAGGCCTGCAGTGGTGGCTCTTATTGCAGCACCTGTAATAACTATGGCAAGGACTGCGAGGATGAACAGGACAAACTTCTACATACCACTGTCTGCGGTGATCCTTGTAGGATTCCTTGGTGTGACGCCGATCTACCTCATAATCGGGTTCATACTTCTTGGGATAATGAAGACAAGGCTTGAAGGGAGGAAGGGATAAATGGGTATACTAATTGAACTGTTCATAACCTTCTTCAAGATCGGACTTTTCAGCTTTGGCGGCGGATATGCCATGCTGCCACTGATCCAGAGGGAGGTAGTGGCAGTCCATGGCTGGCTCACTGCAGAATCATTCATAAACATAGTGGGAATAAGTCAGGCGACTCCAGGACCGATAGCAATAAACTCAGCCACATACGTTGGCTACAAGACTGCCGGACTTCTCGGCTCGACCTTCGCCACATTCGGAGTCATACTGCCTTCAATAATCATAATATATGTGGTTTCAAGGCTGTTCATGAAGTACAAGGACGGAATATACGTCCAGGGTACGCTGAAGGTCATAAGGCTCGGTGCGGTAGGTCTTATAGCAGCTGCAGCTGTGCTCCTGATGGGTGATGTGTTTACTGGAGTATGGAGCGTAGTGATTTTCCTTGCCGCATTCATCGCAAGCTTCAGGTTCAATGCGGACCCTATACTCATAGTTGTAATCTCTGGAATCGCAGGGTTCATTATCTTCTAGAGAGGGGATCAGTGACCAGGCAGACATAAAGATGTTGAAACCTCGCTAAGGCAGAATTTGCGTACCTTAGCGAGGTTTCAATTATCCGTTAATATTGATGCAGCCAGGTGAATCTTCCTATCTTTAGTTGAACCTTGGGAATAGGACCGAGTTCTCAAGGAATATGTGCCTGAATAGGTCCTGCTCCAGCGCCTCAAGATGGTGGTATGCTGCCGCGAATGTATTGCAGGACCATGAGGGGATGAGGAAATCCCTGGTTGTGCTCCTTAGCTCCTTTAGTATGTCGCCTGCAGCATCATGCTCATCTTCAGTGGAGGCTATCGTCCTCTTCGCTGCTATTGCGTCGCCAGCCTTTATTGCCGGGAAAAGGATCCTTTCCTCCTTGATAAGATGCTCGAGGAGCTCAGTCCTCAGGTTTCCATAGAGCCTGTTTATTTTAAGCAGAAGCTCCGGGTCCTCGTCAAAGTGCGCTCTCAGTATCATTGGAACGTAAGTATCAAGCTCCTCCAGCACGTCCCTCGTGAACTTGTGGTGCTGGTTTACGATGAGGTTTATAAGCTCCACATTGTCCATGTCCTCAAAGTAGGTCTCCTTGTCTCCTTTTGTTTCGAGGTCAGCAATGAACAGGCCAAGTCTTCTGGAAAACTCTTCCTTGTCCTCGCCTTTCTCGTCAAGCACCTCATCAAGCTGCCTGAATCCGTTGCAGCAGAAGTCTATCTTCTCTCCGCTGAAGAAGCCCGAAAGCCTCATGTCTTCCTTCACTATTTCGCTTATCTTTCTGTTCAGCATTTCCATTTTGTTTTCCTCCCAAAATCGTGTCAGTTGTATTCTAGTATCTGACCTTGTCTGCGAAATATGCAGCAGCGGCCTTTACAGCATCCATGCTGTCCTCTGGCTTGAACCTCACCCTCAGCGGGAATGATACGTCATCCATTCCTGTGGTCCTAACAGCTTCCTCAGTTGTCAGGACCTTCATTCCAGCTTCCTTCAGATGATCCTGGACCACATGGGCTGCTTCACCGGACCAACCGTATGACCCGAAGGCGCCTGCAACCTTTCCCTCAAGGTCCATGTCCTTGAGCTCAGTCAGGATACCCTCAAGGTTTCCTGATATGTCAGCATACTTTGTGGAGGCTCCTACAAGTATTCCATCGGCATCAGCAATCTTGGCCAGGACTTCCTCCTTCGGTCTTACATTTGCATCTATGACCTCTGTGCTTATCCCGGTCTTCTCAAGCTCTTCACCGAGGAGCCTTGCCAGCCTTTTGGTGTTTCCGCCCATTGAGTTGTATAGTATGACGGTCCTTACATCCTTCACATTCTCGGCGCTTTCCCTGTAGAGGCCGATGTACCTGTCTGTATTCCTGTCCAGGACATAGCCATGTGAGGTAGCTATCATCGATATTTCAAGGCCCTCTATCTTGTCTAGCATTGGCTTCACATATCTCCTGTGGGGGTCCATTATGAGCGAATAGTAGCCCATGAAGTCAGCTTCAATGCTTTCGTCATCTGAAAGCTCGCTTGCAAGAAGCCTTGTATCCGCCACATGAGTGGAGAATATGTCGCAGGTGAAGAGTATTCCTTCCTCCTCAAGGTAGGTGACCATAGTTTCCTCGGTGTGGAGGTAAGGAGTGTGGAGGAACCTCAAGGTCCTTCTTCCGATCGAAAGAGTCTCATAGTCCTTTACCGCCCTGAACCTTTCGATGCCGAGCTTGTACATCTCCATGAGCTCAGGGATAGCGATCTCTGTGCAAAGTATGGTGGCGTTCTTTGCCTTCCTTGCAACCGAGCCCAGGGCACCTGAGTGGTCAGGCTCCGTATGGTTGATTACAATGTAGTCAAGCGTTTCCAGGTCGAATTCGCTCCCCAGCCTGTCAGTGAATTCCTTGCCGAACATGAAGTCTACAGTGTCTATGAGAACATTCTTATCATCCATTATGAGGTAGCTGTTGTAGCTGGTCCCCTTTTCAAGTATCAGCCTGTGGAAGGGCACCTTCCTGTCATCAACCTTGCCTGTCCAGTATATTCCGTCTCTTATCTCTCTCATTTTCATCATCCTTTCATTTCTTTCCATGGCTAAAGTCTATACCTGATCCATCTTCATTTTTATGACGTACGTCAAATTTTAAAAATAAATGATAATTATTCTCAAGCTGAAAATAGTCAGATAGCTGAGCCTTTTAAAGAGACGATGGATTTTACGGGGAGAAATCTGTTATGACTGAGATGTCGTATACAAAAACAAAAGCCATCGGTATTATTCCGATGGCTCCCAGATTGGATATCTTCAGTTGTCTTCCAGCGACTCTTCCCATTCCTCATACAGGGACTGGAGGGTTATCTCCAGGTCCTTGAGCTCCTGGCTTATGGAGTGGGTCTTCATTGGGTCTGAGTAGACCTCTTCCTTGCACAGGTCGTCTGCAAGTGCAGATTTCCTGTCTTCAAGGCTTTCTATTTTGGATTCCAGGTCCTTGACCCTGAGCTTCCTGTCCTTCTCTTCCTTTTCCTTCTCCCGCTTCCTCTTCTTTTCCTCCACTATCCTGGTCTTTGAAGGCCTTTCCTCGATGGGGATCCCAGCGAACCTTTCAGGATTGTCCTTCTTCTCGACATAGTAGGAATAGTTTCCGAGATACTTGACTATACCGCCTTCGGTAAGCTCATATATCTGGTCAGCAACCTTGTTGAGGAAGTACCTGTCATGGCTTATGACGAACATGGTTCCGTCATAGTCAAGGAGTGAATCCTCAAGGGCTTCCCTTGACGGTATGTCCAGATGGTTGGTAGGTTCGTCAAGGAGGAGGAAGTTGGACCTTCTAAGCATAAGCTTCAGGAGGTTTATCCTGCACTTCTCACCGCCTGACAGGTTCGAGATGGTCTTGAACACCTCGTCTCCCCTGAACAGATATGAACCGAGGTATGTCCTCGCTTCCCTTGTGGAGAGCTCCGGGAAATCATCCCAGACCTCGTCAAGGACCGTCTTTTCATCGGAGAGGTCCGACTGCTCCTGGTCGTAGTAGCCCAAGGTCACATTCTTTCCAAGCACCAGGTAGCCTGTGTCTGGTTTCACCCTGTCAAGTATCATTCGGAACAGGGTAGTCTTGCCCCGGCCGTTTTCTCCGATCAGGGCTATGCGTTCACGTTTCCTTATGAACAGGTCGACATCATGGAAAAGTACACGGTCACCGTAAGCCTTTGAGAGCTCTTTAGCGATCAGCACATCGTTACCGCTCTCTATCTCGGCTGTCAGGGAGATCTTTGCAGACCTGTCCTCCGCCGGAGGCGCATCTATCCTTTCAAGCTTGTCCAGCTGCTTCTGCCTGGATTCAGCCGCCTTTATGCTCTTTTCGCGGTTGAAGGAGCGGTATCTCTCGATGATCTCCTCCTGCCTCTTTATCTCTTCCTGCTGCTGGTTNNTAGGTATAGACCTTCCCCCCGATCATATCGAACGTATGGGTCGTTATCTTATCAAGGAAGAACCTGTCATGGGATATTATGAGGATGGTCCCCTTGTAGCCTGCTAGGTATTCCTCAAGCCATTCTATGGCCTGCAGGTCAAGATGGTTCGTAGGCTCGTCCAGCAGCAGTATATCAGGTGATGACAACAGAAGCTTTCCAAGGGCTACCCTTGTCTTCTGACCGCCTGACAGTATGGATATGTCCTTCGAGAAATCCTCGGGTGAGAATCCAAGGCCTGTAAGCACCCTGTTGATTTCCCCTTTATATGTATAGCCTCCATGTATGTCATACATTTCCTGAAGCCTTGTGTAGTCAGTTATGACCTTTACATGCCATTCTTCGTTGGAAGCGTCGTAGGGCTTCGCCATCTCGGATTCAAGGAAGACCATCCTTTCCTCCATGGATGTGAGTGATGAAAAGACCGAAAGCACCTCATCGTACACATTGCTTCCAAGATCCAGGGACAGGTCCTGTGACAGGTATCCAAGGGTCTTTGACTTGTCTATGAAGAAGTCCCCTGTGAATTCCTGGAGCTTACCTGTAAGTATCCTGAACAGGGTAGTCTTGCCGGCGCCGTTTGCACCTATCAGGGCAACCTTGTCACCCTCGTTTATGTTGAACGTCACTCCATCAAGTATGACGTCTATTCCGTAGCTGAGCCTTATGTCCTTGCATGACAGAGCAATCATTTCCAAACCTCCCCGGTTTCCACCAAAAACATTATACTAGAGAGTAAGGAAAGGGGCAAACATTTGGTGAAAGGAGGTAAAAGCGATGGATAAGAAGAACGTATTACCGGAGGGACTGGCAAAGCCTGCACTGAGGGCTTTGGAAGCAGAAGGTATCAGGACACTTGACGACCTTCAGGGAATACCTGAAAAGGAGCTGATGGCGCTTCATGGGATCGGAAAGGGGGCCATGGAGAAACTGAAGGCTGCGATGGGGGAGAAAGGATTGTCCTTCAAAGCCGATTCTTAAGCATTTTTTATATCTGCAGCAGTATTATTTATGATAGGATTGAATTTTATGAAGTAGATGAATTGGAGATGTAAAAATGAGAAAGAGAAGCATTGCTGTGCTCAGCATAATAGCACTTGCGGTAACAGGGATAACAGGATATGCGGTATACAATTCAAACAGGGTGGTACCTGTTGAGGTAAGGACCAGGGTGATCGAAAAAGGTGACATCACTTCGACCCTGCTTTCTTCAGGCAGGATAACCACGGAAAACTCCAAGTCCTACTTTGGGTCAAACCTTCTTGTGAAGGAGGTTTATGTCAAGGTTGGAGACAGGGTTGAGGCGGGAACGCCCCTTGTTGAATTCGACACCACTGACCTTGAGACTGCAGTGAAGCAGGCTGAGATCCAGAAATCAAGCGCAGCCCTGCAAAGGGCAAGCGCAGCTGATGCGACTGCGACAGCGAAGAAGACAAAGAGCACAATGGAGTCGCAGCTTGCAGCTGCAAAAGCTGCCCTTGCGGCATCTGAAAAGGCAGTAGAGGAAGCCAGGAAGAACCTGGTCAACACCGAGCTTCTGGAAACCATCATCACAGGGATAAGGAACGGGGCAGAGCCATCTGTCACAGTGCCTGAAGTCACCGACCCGGAACTCAGCGAAGAGGATGTGAAGCTCATAAGCAGCGACAGCTTCAAGATAATCATCCAGGAGCTCATCAAGCAGAACGAGCTGAACACTGTCATATCATCCCTTTCCCAGGCCCTTGCACAGGTGCCTGCTGTCTCTGACTCACAGGTGAAGCTCCTGGACAACTCAGTGAAGGCCGCTGACCTTGCGCTTACGACAGCAAGGAACAGGCTTGTCTCTGCCAAGGGAGTGCTCACCGCGGAATTCCCTGGGATAGTTACCTACATAGGAGCTGTCGAGGGAAGCTATGCCACTGTTCAGACAGCTGCAGTCACTATTAAGGATGACAGGACGGTATATGTGGCAGTTGAGCTTGTCCAGAATGATGCACTTAAGGTAACACCCGGAATGCCGGCAAAGATAACCTATGGCGGCAAGGAGTATTCAGGATCCCTGTCATACCTTAACCCTGCAGCTACCTCAGTGCAGTCGCCGCTTACCGGAGTCAGCGTGGCATCCACCGGCGAGGCAACTTTAGGGGCAAAGGTAAAGGTCGATTCACCACAGGGCATGATAATCGACTTTACGGCTGATGTGGAAATAACCCTTGATGAGAGGACTGATGTGGTATCAGTCCCGGTTGAGGCTGTCATATTCAAGAAGGGCGGAATAACAACAGTATTCACCGTCGAGAATGGAATCGCAACTGAGAGGGAGTTTGAAGCAGGCCTGTCATCAGTCGCATCTATCGAAGTCATATCAGGCCTTGAGGCAGGTGCAGTTGTAGTGCTTAATCCTCCTGAAGGGCTTGTAAGCGGAGAGGCGGTAAATGTAAAGTGATTGAGATCAGTGATGTAGTCAAGATATACGAGACGGGGGCCATAAGCTTCAAGGCTCTTGACGGGGTCAACCTCTCCATAGCTGAAGGTGAATTCACAGGGATACTCGGCCCCTCCGGCTCAGGGAAATCTACTATGATGAACATATTGGGATGCCTGGATACAATGACGTCAGGCTCATACGTCCTTGACGGCAAGGAGGTAGGCTCCCTGACAGATAATGAAAGGGCGGCGATAAGGAACAGGAAGATAGGTTTCGTGTTCCAATCCTTCAATCTCCTGCCAAGGCTCACCGTGTACGAGAATGTTGAGCTGCCGATGGTATATGCAGGCATGGGAAGGCATGAGAGGGCGGAGAGGACAAAGAAGGCTCTTTCAAAGGTAGGACTCCTTGAATGGTCCATGCATAAACCAAACGAAATATCAGGAGGCCAGAAGCAGAGGGTCGCAATAGCGAGAGCCATTGCAATGGAACCTGCGGTGATCATGGCTGATGAGCCTACTGGAAACCTTGATACCAAATCCTCCCTTGACGTCCTGAGGATATTCCAGGACCTGAACGATGAGGGGGCAACAATAATCATGGTCACCCATGAACCGGAGAACATAAAGTACCTTAAGAGGATAGTGAAGTTCAAAGACGGTAAAGTGGTGGAAGATAACGAAGTCAAGAACAGAAGAGTACTGAAGGACATTCCGCCTGAGGAATATCCGACAGCACCGTAAGGAGGACATATGAGATTAGGAGAAAGCTTCAAGATAGCCGTATACAGCATAATCTCCAACAAGATGAGGTCTTTCCTTACCATGCTTGGAATAATAATAGGAATCGCTTCAGTAATCGCCATACTTTCGCTTGGTGAAGGTGGCAGGCAGTACATAATCAGCACTTTCGAAAGCATAGGGTCAACGACCATAGACGTAAGGGTATCAGGAGAGGATGTCACTTCATCCGACTACTTCACCCTCGCTGACATAGAGTATGTCAAGGAGAGGGTTGCAAACATCAAATACGCGACCCCGACCGAGCAGAGAAGGGGAAGCATAAGCCTTGGCACAACAACCAAGACCACTGTTATTTCAGCAGGTAGCCAGGACCTTGGAAGGATCCAGGACCTTAAGTTCACTGAAGGTAGGTTCTTCACAGAAGGAGAATACGAGGACTCGAGGGCTGTTGTAGTCATCGATGAGAACGGTGCGATGAACCTTTTCGGCAGGGTATCGGATATCGTAGGCGAGCATATTGTGCTGGGAGCAGGGTCGGCAAAGAAAAGCGTAACAGTTGTTGGTATAACCGAAAGCGTTAATCCGCTAGCCGGATCCTCAAATTTCGGGGACAACATACCTGCATTCGCATACGTGCCATATGGTCTGCTGTCAAATATGGGTGTTGGCGACGGGATAATAAACTCATTTTACGTCTCAAGCACAGCCAAGGAAAACACCGAAGAGGTGGCAAGGGAAGTCGTAAGCATACTCAATGCCAGGAAGAACGCGCAGGACAGGGACATATACCAGGCAAACTCATTCCTGAGGACCCTCGACCAGGTAGACAACATAATCGGCCTATTCACCTCATTCATCAGTGCAGTGGCTGCAATATCCCTCCTTGTAGGAGGCATAGGTGTAATGAACATCATGCTGGTTTCTGTAACTGAGAGGACAAGGGAGATAGGCATAAGGAAGGCCATAGGTGCAACTACGACGAACATAATGGTGCAGTTCCTCACTGAGTCCGTTATACTTGCCCTCATTGGAGGTATCCTGGGAATGGTCGTGGGGATTTCAGGATCGCTTATTGGCGGCGACCAGATAGGTGTAACACCTGTGCTTTCAGTCGGACAGATAATTGGAGTAATACTGTTCTCATCGGCCATAGGAATATTCTTCGGGATATATCCGGCAAGGAAGGCCGCTCTGATGGACCCGATCGACGCACTGAGATACGAGTAGGGGAGATACATGAGGGAAGTAGGACTGAAGAAAAGGAAGGGCACTGCTTTTGGAGCGGCGGCTATAGCATCCGCTCTTCTTCTCATGCTCCTGTCAAGATATGCCGGACTAAGGCCTGACCTTCTTGAGAAATATTACTCATCATCGATAAACAAGTCATTCATAAGCATCCTCAGCAGGATAACAGGACTTCTTCCGATATCCGTAGGAGAAGTGCTTTTCTTCATACTGATCGCATTTCTGGCTTACCTGGTGCTGAGGATACTCCTTGGGATATTTTCAAGGGACCTCCCGAACAGGCTCTTCAATACAGCTGTCTTTCTAGCCGTAGTATATACTGCTTTCATAGCCTTCTGGGGGCTTAACTACTCAAGGATCTCCATAAGGGAGATGGCCGGACTCACTGATACTGAATACACTGCTGAGGAGCTCTATTATGTAACCCTCGAGCTTTCAGAAATTGCGGCAGCTGAGAGGAAAGGTGTAAGCCTTGACAGCAGCGGCCTCATGAAGGTGACAGGAGACGCGGAAAGCGTAATGGACAGGGCTGGAAAAGGCTATGACAATGCCTGGATAGAGGAGCTCACGGGTGACTACGGAGATGCAAAGCCCATACTTCTTTCGGGTCCCATGCTGTATACCGGGATTACCGGAATCTACATGCCGTTCACCGGAGAAGCAAATGTAAACATCGCTGTCCATGACCTTCTTCTGCCTGCGACGGTGCTCCATGAAATGGCTCACCAGAGAGGCATTGCCTATGAGGACGAGGCCAACTTCGCAGCCTTCATGGTTTCAAGGAGCCATCCGGACGCCGACTTCAGGTACAGCGGCGCAATGCTTGCCTTCATAAGCTCAATGAACGCTCTGGCAAGGGCTGATTCCGTGCTCTACGGCGAGCTCATTGCATCAATGCCTGAGGACATTTTAAGAGACATCAGGGATTACGGTGAATTCTGGAAAGAGTACGAGGGAAAGACAGAGGAGATCTCCGAAAAGATAAACGACACATACCTGAAGGGTAATGGCCAGGTCGACGGAGTCAGGAGCTACGGAATGATGGTGGACCTTGTACTTCAGCAATATTACCAGAAGGGCAATTTCTGAATAGATGTCTTTGACACCAAAAGCTTGATGAAATCCCGGAGAACGCTGTGAACAGGCGGTTTCCGGGATTTTAAAATATGCTGGAATCTGCGTAATGTGGCTGTAATATAGAACCAATTTACTCGTGTACTTCCACAGGAGCATAAAATGGCAGCTCATCTTTAATGACATTTCTTGCGATATAGAAATATCACAGGTTTTTTTGCTATAATTATCTTAATATTACAAATGATGCGACAAAAGGCGGTGCAATAATGAATTACATATTCATATCCCCAAGTTTTCCTTCAAACTTCGAGAATTTCATAGTGGCCCTCAAGGAACAGGGAGTGAATGTCCTGGGACTTGGCAGCGAGCCCTACGAGATGCTGTCAGTGAGGCTCAGGGACACTCTGTCAGAGTACTACAAGGTAGGCAGCATGGAGAATTATGACGAGATGTTCAAGGGCGTGGCATATCTCTCATTCAAGCACGGTAAGATCGATAGGCTCGAATCCCACAATGAATACTGGCTTCAGCAGGATGCGAGGCTCAGGACTGATTTCAACATACCCGGCTTCAAGACCAAGGACATGCCAAGGGTCAAGAGGAAGTCAGTCATGAAGAACGTATTCCAGGATGCTGGCGCAAACTTCATACGGGGTACTGTGATCGCAAGCCTTGAGGAAGCTGAAGCCTTTATCGCTGAAACAGGCTATCCTGTCTGCGTGAAGCCTGACATCGGCGTTGGAGCTGAGCATACCTACAAGCTGAACAACCGTGAGGACCTGATCAAGTTCTTCCTGAACAAACCCAACAGGGAATTCATCATAGAGGAATTCATCAACGGTGAGATACATACCTTCGACGGTCTTGTTGACAGCGAGGGGAATATTGTCTTCTACTCCTCGTTCATCTACAACATCGGAGTCATGGACATGGTCAACGAACAGCTTGATGCCTTCTACTACTCTCTCAGGGAACCGGCCAGGGACCTTGTGGAAATCGGGTCGAAGATAGTCAAGGGCCTTGAGCTCCGGGAAAGGTTCTTCCATATCGAATTCTTCAGGCTTGACGATGGAAAGCTTGTCGCCCTTGAGATCAACACAAGGCCGCCCGGAGGACTTTCCATGGACATGTTCAACTACGCAAACGATGCAGACCTCTACAAGGAGTATGCAAGGCTCGCTTCCGGCAAGAAGCTATCAGCTGAACTGGACAGGAAATACTTCGTAGGCTATGCAGGAAGACGAAAGAGCAAGTACTACAGGTATGTGCTTGATGACATCCTTGAAAAATACGGCGATGCAATACTGATACATGAACCTGTGTCGGGAATTTTCTCACCGGCGCTCGGAGACTATGCTTTCCTGTTCAGGAGCAGTAACTACGAGGAGCTCCAGAACATGCAGAGAGACATACTTGAATTGGGTTAAGGCTTAGGAAGCCATTGACAAATGCTGCGATGCCTGAAGGAATTTCTTCTCCATCGCAGCATTTGTCATTGTGGCTCAATTTGAAATATACTATGATATCATAGGCAGTGAAGCATAGGAGGCAAGCAATGCTGACAACCAGACAGATAAGCATCATAAGTTATCTGATAAGCAAGGGGGAATGGGTTACCAGTGATGAACTATCCACTCACTTTGATGTGAACAAAAAGACTATACAGCTTGAAATCAGGGGTATTACGGAAATCCTGGGCAATGAGTGCAACATATTGTCCAATCATCACAGCGGTTATTCCCTTGATTACCTGTCAGAGGATGCTCAGAATCTCATACGTGATGAAGTGAGCCGTCACGGGGGAAGAAACAGCCTTGGAATCAAACCTTCTGCTTTAGTACTATATTTTTTGTTCCTCGATTCATATGTAACAATGCAGACTTTGGCCGACACCTTTTTCATGTCAAAGACGGCGGTTTCCATTGAACTTTATACTGTCAAGCGCTGGGTAGACAGATATGAGGGAATTGAAATGGAGGTATCAAACAAGAATGGGATCAGGCTTCATGCAGATGAACTAAGAAAACGCCTCTATTGCTCCAAATTCGGAACAATGAAAGTGTTCCAGAGTTTACCTCTGGATAAGAAGGTTCTGGATGACTATGAGAGATACCTTAATATTGTTGGGATGATACTTATTAATGTGTTTTCACGCTTTGAATACTATGTAACCGGTGAAGAGTATCACAAAAACTGCAGATTCATTGCCAACTGCATTCTTCGTTCGCGTATGGGATATAAGCGGTTTGCAGAACAGGAGAAGTATTGGTATAGTCCTCTTGTACTTTCGATCGGGGAACAGGTCAGCGAAAGAATAGGGTATGAACTTGAGCAGGCTGAACTGAACGACATACAGTCAATGCTTGAGGAAAGCAGCGTACTTTATCTTGATTCGCTGAATTATCCGGATATTGAAAATAAACTTGGCAAGATGGAAAATGAGATCTGCTCGATTATCAATATCTCAAATGTACCTTTATTCAATGACAGCGACATGGTTATCCAGCAGATCCAAAAAATGTATTTGCGTACCAAGGCGGGTAATACAGCCTTGAATCATTACAATGAGGATATCATCATCCAGTATCCGCTTGAATTCTACCTTACTTATCGGACATTCCCCAGATTCTTCAATATGAAGGTAACAAACGAAACTTCATTCATTGCATTATCCCTGGCTGTTGGATTGAACTCTTACCGTGATAATGTATCAATATTACTGATAAGCAACCAAAACATGAGTATTATTAATCAGATAGAGACAACCCTATATCAGACCATTCCTGGAAACATTAGCGAAATCAGGATTCTGCCAGCATACCTGTTTGAACATGACCCGGATATAAGGCTGAAGTATGATATTCTTCTTACCACTGACCAGGAGGTTCTCTTCATAGACAGGTCCTTCTATGTCATTAACTGCATACTAGCCCAAAAAGACATTGAGAATCTGATAATGGCATTTTTGAAAAGGAAGAACCATCTTCTGAATAAAAAGAAAATGAAAATCAAGGAAAAATATCTTGTTAAAGAGGCAGTGAACCAGAAAGAGAGCAAATATTCCTCTGTGGACGAGATTATAGGATTTGCTCAGGATGGAAACCTAAGCTATCATACCCTGGGGAGTGAGACCCTTTATGTCGGAAGAATCAGCCCCCAGGCAAAAACAGGCATCAGTGTTTATTTAATGGATCAAACTGTAGATTATCTCCATAAGAAGATCCGCAAGATAATTTTTGCAAATTTACAGGTTGGTGATGAGGATGTGTTTGATTTTTTCAGAGCCGTATCAGAAATCATAAGCGAAAACGTATAGAATACGCATAATATTACTAGCCGTTCAGAAAAATGCTTTATTAGTAAAGAGTTTTTTTGAATGGCTTTCTTTTTTATGTATACGTATAATCACTTTAATCAGAAGTCGACAGTTTGATTGAGAATTGATCAAGGAGGATGGGAATGAAGCTGATATCACAAAAGACATTTCCTGAAAATTTTCTATGGGGAGGTGCCACTGCAGCTAACCAGCTGGAAGGGGGCTTCGACAGGGGCGGAAAAGGCCTGTCTGTTGCTGATTGTTATTCGTTCGACGAGACATTACCAAAAGAACAATGGAGTGCCCAGTGGCATACGATGACCAATAATCAGGTAATGGATGCAATGAATCCTGGCAGCAGCCTGTATTTTCCTAAGCGTGTTGGAATTGATTTCTATACGCACTATAAAGAGGACATAAAGCTTTTTGCTGAAATGGGCTTCAAGTGTTACCGAATGTCGATCGCCTGGACCAGGATATTTCCAAATGGCGATGAACTGCAGCCTAATGAGGAAGGTCTCAAATTCTATGACGATGTATTTGATGAACTTATAAAATATGGTATTGAGCCTGTGGTTACTATTTCTCATTATGAAATGCCGCTTCATCTGGTAACGGAATATGGTGGATGGGTTAATCGGAAGCTGATAGGATTTTTTCTGAATTATGCTAAATGTCTTTTTGACAGATATAAGAATAAGGTGAAGTACTGGATGACATTCAATGAAATAAACAGTATTCTGAAACATCCGTTCACCAGCGCAGGCATCATAGAAGAAGGAAATGACCATCTGGTACAGGACGAATTCCAATCTGCCCATCATCAGTTTGTCGCAAGCGCACTGGCTACTAAGGCATGTCGGGAAATGGTCAGGGAGTCCCTTATGGGATGCATGATAAGCTATCAGATGCCTGTCCCCTACAGCTGTGATCCTGATGATATACAAAGAGCAGCTGAACTGCAAAGGTTAACATTGTTCTTTAGCGATGTACAAGTTAGAGGCTACTATCCATCATATACGGCCAGGTGGTTCGATGAAATGGGAGTGAAGCTTGAAACTGCAGAAGGGGATGAGGACATCCTTAGTTCGTACACGGTAGATTATGTTTCCCTCAGTTATTACATGACTTCTGCTGCTAGTGCACATCCAGAGAGATATTCAAAGGTGCAGGGAAACCTTCTGACTAATGGAGTTGAAAATCCATATCTTAAAAGCAGCGAATGGGGCTGGCAGATAGATGCAAAAGGATTGAGGACAGCACTCAATCAGCTCTATGACCGTTACCAGAAACCTCTGTTCATTGCAGAGAACGGTATTGGTGCAACAGATACGATAGAAGAAGGCGGGACAATTGATGATTCGTACAGGATCGCATATCTGAAGGACCATATCGAGCAGATGAAGGAAGCAATCAAGGATGGCGTAGACCTATTCGGATATACGAGTTGGGGCTGTATTGATTGTGTGAGCGCTTCTACATCCCAGATGAGCAAGCGTTATGGATTCATATATGTGGATCTTGATGACAACGGCAGTGGCACGCTGAAGCGCATGAAGAAAAAATCCTTTGACTGGTACAAACAGGTTATTTCATCTAATGGAGAAAATTTGGATTAAGAGAGTGAGGAATTGAATTATGAAAGCAAATGAAGTGGCAAAAAAGATTCTGGAAAGCGTAGGTGGTTCAGCCAATATCAGGACCTTTACACATTGCGCGACAAGGCTGAGATTTGATATCAAGGACAATTCCATAATAAAGACTGATGAGCTCAATGGAATAAAAGAAGTATTGGGTGTAGTCGATAAGGGCGGCTTGTTCCAGGTTGTCATAGGACCGGCTGTAGAAAACGTATATAGGGAAATGGTTCCGCTGCTTAAGGATGCAGCACTTGAGCAGCCAAAAGTAGATGACAAAACAGCAGCTGAATCAGATAGCAAGCTCAAACAGAGTGTTTTCAGCAAAGTGATGGCCTATGTATCCGGAGCAATCCAGCCAACACTTCCTGTACTTATCGGCGCGGGAATGATCAATGCGCTTCTTGCTGTTGCAGTGCTATTCGGACTCGACAAGGCAAGCGGAACCTATGTCACATGGGCGGCGATTGCAACTATCGGATTTGCATATCTTCCAGTATTCGTTGCTTATTCTGCAGCTAAAAAGTTAGGCACTAATGAATATATAGCAGCTTTCCTATCTCTAGCTGTCATCGTATCCTTCAACCAGAAGGATGGGCTATCCATGATAGGACTTGCGATACCGAATATAAAATTTGCTAACAGCATCATTCCAGTATTGCTCATGGTACCAGTTTTGTATCTTGCTGACAGGCTTTGGACCAAGTTCATACCAGCAGCACTCCACTTTACATTGAAGCCTGTTTTCCTGATGATAGTAATGGCTCCGCTGGTCCTGTTTGTTTTCGGACCGATCGGTGCTCTTATAGGATCAGGACTTGCATATGGGTGTATATGGCTGATAGATTCAATCGGTTCAATCGCCATGGCAGTTCTGGCTGCGCTGCACCCAATAACAGTCATGTTCGGAATGCAGTATCTGTTTACACCTGTAATGGTAAATGAGGTCGCTCAGACTGGGTATTCCTTTGTATTAGGCAGAGCTTTGGCAGCGAATTTTGCTATGGCTGGCGCAGCACTTGCTGTTGGAGTCAAATCGAAGAAACTTGAGAACAAGAGTGTAGGATTCTCATCGTGCGTAACAGCATTACTCAGCGTTACAGAGCCTGCACTTTATGGAGTTCTCATAAGGCTTAGAAAGCCACTTGTTTCCGCATGTATAGCAGCAGGTCTTTCCGGTGCATTCATTGGACTATTCCAGGTGAAGGCATATGCGATAGCATCACCAACGCTATTGTCCCTTCCGATTTTCATAGGAGGAGAATCCATGGCTAACTTCTTCCTGGCAATTGCCGGAGCAGCTATCGGATTCGGACTGGGCTTTGTCATAACTTACGTAGTCGGATTCAGTGAAGATTAATACCTATTTAAACAAGAAGAGTACGAGAAGTTCGTACTCTTCAAACTTTTAAAGTGAACGCCTAGGAACAGGCTCACAAAAATATATAGAAAGTGGTAAGCCGCCATGGATACTCTAAGCAGGGTTTGATGGCAATATCACATCATGAAGATCATGTTAAAGTGGGTGAATTAAATGAAAAAGATTTTGATAATTGGTGGAACAGGAACAATTTCTTCACCAATAACAAAGCAACTGGCTGAGGATGGTAAGTATGAAGTATTCGTGTTGAATCGTGGCAATAGGAACGAAGGTTTGCCAGGAAATATTACCCATCTCTTTGGTGATATTCAAAATGTCAGCAGCATCAAGAAACTTATGGAAGGTCGCGAGTTTGACAGCATACTGAATTTCATTATCAGGGACAAGCAGGCTGCAAGTAATTGCATAGAGATCTTCAAAGGAAAGACGAACCAGTTTGTCTATATCAGTACGGTCTGCGTTCTGGACCATGAAACTAATTGCAATATCTCAGAGGAAGTTGAACTCGGGAACGAATATTCAGGATATGGCCAGAGTAAGGCTGAGGCAGAACAGGTGCTTCTTGAGGCATGTAGAGATCACGGATTCCCTGTTACAATCGTTCGGCCTACACAGACCTACTCGGAACAGCGGATACCACTCAGCGTAAAGGGTAAGGGATGCTGGCCGGTTGTAAGCCGCATGATTAGGGGGAAGGAAGTAGTTGTTCATGGAGATGGACAATCCGTCTGGGCAAGTACACATGCTGATGATTTCGCTAATGGATTCTGCGGTTTGGTCACAAATTCAGAGACAATCGGAGAAACTTACCAGTTAATGAATCCAGAACCTCACACATGGGACATGATCTATCAGGAACTTGCAAGGCTTCTTAATGTAGAATATAAACCAGTATATATAGGTACAGATCTATTGAAACATTCCAGAAAATATGACTTCTTGACTTCGATTCAGGGGGATAAGAGATGGTCGAACATCTTCAATATTTCCAAAATCAAAAAGACAGTCCCTGGCTTTGAATGTCACATAGATTATAAAACCGGGCTAAAGATGTACCTGGATCATATGGAGAGCCATCCGGAACATAAGCTGGAAGAACCAGATTTTGAAGAGTGGTGTGACAATACAATAGCCGTATATAAGCAGCTGACAACTGAATTTATTGCGAATATATGAATTGAAGGAAACCACAAGAATTGGTTGACTGCTTCTCAAAAAATTAATGCCAGTTTATGTTTGCAGTATAAACTGATGAATGCAATCATTCGTCTGTAAAAGCATCAGCCATGCACCATTGCAGGAGGAAGGCTTTATTGACAAGGGCCTGGTTGAGAATATCTTTAAGAAGAACTTCTGTGAAAGGTGCAGGGGTGAGATACCTAAGGTACATGAAAAAAATGATTATTCACCAGGCATGATGACTGAAAGGCTGGACACACTTGAATGATAGCTATGCGCAGCTGTACGGTGTTCTAGAGCTGATAAGGCATTATATGGATACCTGATATGCTTTGTTGAGCTTTGCGAGGCACCGTCATAAGAGTGCATATTTGCAAGTAGTCAGCATAGATCCAATGGATATTTCAAGTGCAAATGAATGAAGATGTGCCCACAAAGCAAATTGAACCTCGTGGATTAAACCATGAGGTTCAAAATTTTGATTTGCTTCAATTGCTTCAAATCAGGGTCTTATCTCCAGTATGTCGAACTGCTTGTCGCGCGGATTGCCGAATACATTAAGGGTATCCCCGGGCTTAGCGAATATTATACTGGAACCAAGAGCCTTTGCTGTTCCTGTGTATACAACGTCATCACCAGCTGCCCTTATGAAGAAGATTGTGTTTCCGTCTATTACGACGCTTTCAATAGCTTCAATCAGGATAACCTTTTCCTTTGCATCAGCGCCTGGCTGACCTGAAGTATCTGTTCTGAGGTCGTACTCCCTTATTACCTCCTGGACTGTATCGCCTACTATTACCTGCTGATAGTTTTCAGCATCGACGAGGGCGAACATCTTGGCAAGGCCTGAAGCGTCCTTTAGGCCTATCAGGTATGTCGGACGGTCCTTGATGTTGAGAAGGACCGGGAAGGTAGGGGTATAGTTCTTCTCCTGGATCTGGCCTGTTGCTGAGTTCATTGCTGAAACCTCATCCGCCGAAGGCACTGAGAAGAATTTCGCTTCCTTTGTCCTTAGGTTAACGAAATAGAAGCCGAGGTTCGAGGAATCGCTTCTGATCGAGGTGACGCCTGTGAAAAGGTATATGTCATCGTTCAGCGGTACATAGTTATATCCTACGGTGGTCTGGGTAACGTTCTTCTGTCCGATTATCGAATTGAAGAATCCGTCCATGTAGCTTCCCCTGTAGTCAAGCTGCTGGATAATGAGGTCCGAAGGATACACTCTGTCCACCCATGCCGGGACTTCATTGACCTCATAATAGTTGGACTCGCCGGTGTTTCCGTCTGTGACTATCGCACCCTTGACATCAGTTCCTCCGAAGAATCCGATACGCCTTGTAAGCACTGAAGTTATGTAGAAGCCTCTTCCTTCGTCATCCACCTCGAAATTGGTTTCACCAAACATTTTGGTTGGATACTTGAATCTGATATGCCTGTAGATATCCCTCATCAGATAGTCGCTTTTTGAGTACTTCAGAGGATCGACGAGTTTGATCAGGTCAGCCTCCTGGGTAGCCATATCCACCTTGACGTAATAGGGGATGCCGTTCTTTGCATTGATCACGTACTTGATGATGTCCGAGTAGGCAAGCGGGGATACTCTGACAGGCACGTTCCTGATGTTTATCTGCGTGTAGTTGTCGTTGATCTCAAACTGGGAGACCACCTCCTGAACAGAACCCATCTGCCTCGAGCCGATTATGGCCGCAGCTTCCCTGTCTACAACAGGGACCTTGTCGTAGGTCATTTCCTTTACCGTATCCGCAAAGCTTGCATCTGTAACAGGTATAAGGGCAGAGTAGGCCTTTGCACGAAAAATCGGCTGTGACAGGAATCCAAGGACTGCCGGCACTACTACCAGCAGAGCTATGGCAACCGCTGAAACGGCTCCTGTCTTGAATATCGGCATTTTGCCCGCGACAAGGTTGATTCCGTTGTAAACCAGAATGCCGGTTATAAGGAAGGTGTAGAATTCCGGTGCCATGAAGTTAAGCGCAGGCAGTGTCAGAAAGAACAGGACAAGCATTATCGCTAAAGCTATAAGCAGGATGAAAATTGGATTTTTTCCATTCCGGTTGCTATCCCTCAAAATGACCTTCCTCTTGAAGTCAGCATATGCGTCCTTGAAGCTTTTTGAAGTTCCGCGCCTTGCGCCTGAACCGAAATTGACAGTGAAGCCGCCCTTGTTGTTTGAATCCATATATGATCACTCCTCTCAATACTTATAACAAATCTATATTAATCACGGATTAAAATCCTGTTATTTCTTTCAAGTCCGGATAGGGGATATATATTTGCATGAAAAAGGACGGCTATTGCCGTCCTGTGATTTTCTTGGCTGTGATCCTACATGTTATGGTATTTATGGATCACCCTGTATTCAGGCATTTTTCCTGCGAGAGGCACGAAATACGAGAGGGCCTCCTCCCTGATGTTGAAGCCGTCTGGAGTAACCCATTCAGCAGGGAAGTACTTGACCTTGTTGGCGATGTTTGCTGCGTCAGTGGAGGTGAAGGTTACCTTGTACGGATCGTCTGATTCTCTTACAAGTATTGCAACCTTTCCTGTCTCACCTGCCGCTGCAAGCTCCAGGGCGGTCTTTCCGAGCTTTCCCGATTCCTCTAGGTCAACCTCTGAAACCGCATGGAATGCGCATCTCTGGAGGACTGACAATTCAAGCACCTTGATCCTCTTTGTTATACCGTTTGCCTCGATTATTGCCTTTATTGCATTGCCTGCTCCGCCAAGCTGAGCGTGGCCGAAGCTGTCATGGCTCTGCGCCTTTGTTGCAGCGAGGAAATCGCCGTTAGGGTACTTGACGCCTTCTGAAGCTACTATGTACACATGGTTCTTCTTCTCGAAGGTCTCCTTTACCTTTGCAGCAAATGCGGCTTCATCGAACGGAACCTCAGGGAGGAGGATGAAGTCAGCGCACTGCCTGCCGTTGTACCTTGCAAGGCAGGCTGATGCTGCAAGCCAGCCGGCATCGCGGCCCATGGTCTCTACTATGAATATCCCGTTGTTGGTGTATACGAGTGAATCGAGATAGCTCTCAAGCACGCTTGTAGCTATGTATTTTGCAGCAGAGCCGAAGCCTGGCGTATGGTCTATTACCATCAGGTCGTTGTCGACCGTCTTGGGTATTCCGTTAATCCTTACATCGAAGCCATTCTCCTTTGCATATGCGGAAAGCTTCTTTACCGTGTCCTGTGAATCGTTGCCTCCTATGTAGAAGAAGGAATCGATGGAGTGTCTCGAGAATATGTCGAATAGCTTCTCGTACTCCTCCTTGTTCACTGTGCTGTCCTTCAGCTTGTATCTGCAGGAGCCGAGACCTGCCGATGGGGTGGTCCTTAAGAGTTCAACCTCTTCGTCTGTCAGCTCGGACATGTCGAAAAAGTCTTCCCTGAGCACTCCCTCAATTCCGTTAAGGCCTGCAAGGACCTTGTCAAAGTGGCCATTTTCCTTGTTTGCAAGATAGAGACCAACCGCAGAAGCGTTGATCACGGAGGTTGGTCCTCCAGACTGGGCTACGAGGCAATTTTTCATCTTGTTCTCTCCTTTGTCTTTTGATTATGGCACATTAATTGTACCATGGTTTTTTGGATTATATGAAAAAAATTCCATATTCTGATTAAACTGACAATAAAGTTCAGATTTCACGGCTGACTTGACAATTGGGCAGTGCCTTACTTATCAGCCTGAGCTTCCGAACCCGCAGTTCGGGAAGGTGCAGACCTGGCAGTGAAGGCAGAGTCCGCCATGGCCAAGCCTTGCGATATCTTTCTTGTCCATCTTGTCATCGGCCATCAGCCTTGGCAGGATCAGGTCGAATATTGACCTTTTCTCATACATGACACAGCCGGGAAGGCCGACAACAGGGATGCTTCCGTTGTAGTACGAAAGGAGGAACATGGCTCCAGGCAGTACAGGGGAGCCATAGGTTATTACCTCCGCTCCGGTCGAGCGTATCGCCGAAGGAGTCACATCATCAGGGTCAACGCTCATGCCTCCTGTGCAGAAGACCATATCTGCGCCTTCTTCAATGAAGCCTGCTATTGCTTCCCTGATCATTTCCTGGTCGTCGTTCACTATCTTCTGTCCAAGTACCTCGACGTCAAACTCTGAGAGCTTCTTCCTTATCACAGGTCCGAAGGTATCCTTTATCCTGCCGTGGTATACCTCGCTGCCGGTTGTGACGATTCCGGCCTTCTTTTTGCCAAATGGCATTATCGAGAGCAGGGGAGAATCTCCAGCAAGCTTCCTTGCTTCCTCCAGCTTCTTCTCGTCTATGACAAGAGGAATTATCCTGGTACCGGCAAGCCTGTCGCCTTTTCTTACAACTGTGTTTGTCTTCCTTGTGGCTATCATGATCTCGTCAACCATGTTGACTTCAAAAAGGCGCTCTACGTCAACCTTGAACAGGCCGTCCTGCCCAGCTGAGATGTCGACCTTTCCCTCCCTCACGGGAGACCAGGTCATGCCTTCTTTTCCGCAGAGTCCTGCAAGGACCAGGGCAGCGTCATTCTCATGAAGGAAGCCCTCCTGCTTTTCCCAGATGTACAGGTTCTCTTTTCCTACGCTGAGAAGTACAGGGATGTCCTCTTCGGTGACCACATGGCCTTTTCTGAAAACAGGGGCCTTGGTCTCACCTACTATTATCTGAGTGATGTCGTGGCAAAGTACGTGTCCAACGGCATCCTCGGTACGTATAAGTTTCATAAATGTTGGAGTTCGG
>DIXH01000093.1 GCA_002428605.1 Clostridiaceae bacterium UBA6085 | reverse complement strand
AAGCTTGAATTCTTTGATTTTTATACTGTTTTGGGAATATGACGCAGATGCTCACCTGCAATTCCAGCACCGTTCAAATTTCCCCGATAATCAAGCCGTCAGACAGCCTTTCGAAAATCCCTGCGCATGATCCTCATTGAATTGAGGATAGCGAGGAATGCGACGCCTACATCCGCAAAAACCGCCTGCCACATTGTCGCTGCACCTAATGCTCCCATCAGCATGACAAGAGCCTTGACTCCAAGGGCGAATGCAATATTCTGGTATACAACAGTCCTTGTATATGCTGCTATGTCCATGCTTGTCGCTATCTTCATCGGGTCGTCATCCATTACAACCACATCGGCCGCTTCTATTGCAGCATCCGATCCCATGGCTCCCATGGCTATGCCGATGTCAGCCCTTGCAAGCACAGGCGTGTCGTTTATTCCGTCACCTGCAAATACAAGCTTCTTTCCCTTCCCCAGCTTCTCCTCAAGTATCCTCAGCTTGTCTTCAGGCATAAGCTGGTAGTGGACCTCGTCAATGCCGAGTTCCGAAGCTGCAGCCATTGCATTTTCCCTGATGTCCCCGGTAAGCATAACTGATGCTATGCCCTTCTTCTTAAGATGGGCTATGGTCTCCTTCGCGTTTGCCTTGAGCCTGTCTGACAATATTATGGTGCCTATATGACTGCCGTTCTTTGAAACGTGGATCCTTGTTCCCTGAATTTGGTCTTTTTCACCATCGACACTTACAAGGCGTGAATTTCCTGCAAGGTAGACATCACCCTCCGTAGTTGTCAGGGAAACCCCCATTCCGGGTATTTCCTTCGCTTCTCCGATCCTTGACCTGTCAACCTGACCATTGTAGGCATCCACTACGGACTTGGCAATCGGGTGAGGGCTGGAGGATTCTGCCAGCGCTGCAATACCCATGAATTCGTGCCTGTCCATTTCAGTCACCACATCTGTGACCTCGAACACACCCTCAGTAAGGGTACCTGTCTTGTCGAAAACCACAGTTCCTACTTCATTGAGTGCTTCAAGGAAATTTCCACCCTTCACAAGTATTCCGTTCCTTGAGGAAGCTCCTATGCCTCCGAAAAATCCAAGCGGTATCGAAATGACAAGTGCGCACGGGCAGGATATAACAAGGAATATGAGTGCCCTGTAGAGCCATACCGAGAAGGCATCCCCTGTCATTAGCGGAGGTATGACAGCAAGCGCAGCAGCCAGACCAACGACGATAGGTGTATATACCCTTGCGAACTTGGTTATGAATTGTTCTGTCCTGGCCTTGTTCATCGATGCTTCCTGAACTATCCTCAGGATCTTCGAGACAGAGGATTCGCCGAAGTTCTTGTCTACCCTGGCCTTCACAAGCCCAGATATGTTGACGAAGCCTGAAAGGAGGACATCGCCGGGTTTCAGGTCCCTGGGCATTGATTCTCCTGTCATTACCCTGGTGTCGACGGAGGTTGATCCTTCAATGATCGTGGAGTCAAGAGGGACCTTCTCACCCGGTCTTATGACAATGATGTCTCCCGGAGTGCAGTCCTTGGGGTCGACCCTTCTCTCTGTTCCTTCTGATAAAAGCACAGCATAGTCAGGCCTTATCTTGAGAAGGCTTGTTATGCTCCTTCTCGAGCTCATTACAGCAATATCCTGGAAAAGCTCGCCTATCTGATAGAAGATCATTACCGCAGCACCCTCAGGGTACTCTCCGATTGCAAATGCGCCGACCGTAGCTATGGTCATAAGGAAGTTTTCATCGAAGACCTCCCCCCGGAGTATGTTCCTGACTGCCCTGTAAAGCACAGGATAGCCAGAGAGGAGAAATGCAGCAAGGAAAAGAGGTAGCCCTGCCGGAGTGTCCTCGAAAAGGAAGCCTGCTGCAAAGATCACAAGTGCCCCACCGAGAGTCAGCTTTTCCTTCAATAACGGGTCTTTTTCGGAAGGCTTTTCATGGCTTGATTCCTCCTCATGCACTTTCACATGAGGCTCATGCCTGTTGATTATCTCCCTTGTCGCATCAACTGTACCCTGGTCGAAATCATCTACCAGCTCAAGTACCATTGTTCCCTTCATCACGTTAAGGCTTGCAGAGCTTACGCTCCCGAGCCTTCTGACTTCATCTTCAATTTTTATTGCACAGTTCGGGCATACTTCGCCTTCCAGTACAAGTTCCTTCTTTACCATGATGCTCACTCCTCCATATGCGTGAATCCAAGATCAAGTATCTTCTCCACATGCTCGTCAGAAAGGGAGTAGTATACTATTTTTCCCTCACGCCTGTTCTTCACCAGCCTTGCGGACTTAAGACCCCTTAGCTGGTGGCTCACTGCAGATGACGACATGCCAAGGACGTAGGCAATGTCGCATACGCAAAGCTCCCTTCTCCTTAAGGCCGTCAGGATCCTTACCCGTGTAGGGTCTCCGAAGACCTTGAAGAAATCTGCCATACCCGATATGACAGAGTCATCGGGAAGGCTTTTCTGAGCCTCATCTGCAAGTTCTTTGTGTATTAGCGTAATCTCGCATGCTTCCATATGATCACCTCGATTGAATGATTGCTCAATTGTTCAATTCAATCTTACTACTTTCGCTTCCTGAATTCAACTAACAAGCCCATTTGCCAACCCTTTGCATATATATGTTCCGGTTGATATAATCTAAGTGAATGAGGTGATGTTTTATGAGCAAGATACTTATCATAGAGGACGAAAATTCGGTGCTCGAAGCGATCGCAGCATACCTGAGGAAGGAAGACTACGAGGTATTTACGGCCGACCGCGGTTACAAGGGGCTTGAATATGCCGGAGCCAATGACTTCGACCTTGTCATTCTTGACCTGATGCTTCCTGACATTTCGGGTGAGGAGGTCTGCAGGAGGATAAGGTCCAAATCGAGCGCATACATATTCATGCTGACAGCCAAATCAAGCCTTGAGGACAGGATAAGAGGGCTTGAGATCGGAGCCGACGAGTACCTGGTCAAGCCTTTTTCCCCAAGGGAGCTGGTTGCAAGGGTAAATGCCCTGTTCAGGAGAATAAAGGACGACAGCCAGCAGGTCAACGTATCTTCCTATGATGGCGGGGACCTTATGATCGACAGGGACAGACGGGAAGTAAGGGTTCGAGGTGAAGTCATACAGCTTACCCCGATCGAGTTCGACATCCTGGAAATACTCTCATCGAATCCCGGGATCGTACTTTCAAGGGAGACCCTTATCGAGAAGGTGCTGGGTGCTGACTTCGAAGGAGTAGACAGGACGATCGATGTTCACATCAAGAACATAAGGAAGAAGATCGAGGAAGATACAAAGAGCCCGAAATATATCATCACGGTATTCAAGCTTGGGTACAAGTTTGGCGGTGGAGATAATTGAAGTCTATAAAGTTCAGGCTTACGCTGACAATCACGATATGCTCGCTGCTGTCCCTTCTGATCGCCTATATCATGATAAACATAACCATCAATTCAAGGTTCAACAGCTACCTTGAGGTCAACCAGAACAAGAGGGATGAAAGGATAGTCCAGGTTTTCCGTGACAACTACACAAGAGACGGGAGATGGACGGAGTATTCGGGCAAGATACTTGAGAGAGAGGCTGAGATATCAAACTTCACATTAAGCCTTCTGGACTGGGACAGGAATCCCATATGGGCAATGGACCCGCTGAAGATGATCGAAGCCCAGAAGCTTGAGAACCCCTCCAATCCATTTACCATTGAACAGTATGTGCCTTACGAGCTGCCTGTCAAGGTAGAGGACCAGATAGTGGGATATGTGGTAATCGGACAGTTCTCATCGCTCATAATATCGCAGGATGACAGGAATTTCATAAACTCGATATCCTACAGCGTCTTCCTTTCAGCTATAATCGCAACCGGTGCTGTGCTTTTCATAGCCATGTTCTTTACCAGGCAATTCTCCGAGCCCATTGAGAAGATATCGAATATCGCTTACAATCTTTCAGCAGGAGAGCTTACAGCGAGGGTTAAGGACAAGTCAGACGTTACCGAGATAGAGAAGCTACGGCAAAGCATAAATACCCTTGGTGAGAAGCTGGACAGGCAGGATACCCTCAGACGGCGTCTGGTTTCAGACGTCTCACATGAGCTCAGGAACCCTCTCAACGTACTGCAGACTAACCTGGAGGCGATAATCGACGGCATACTTCCTGCGACTCCTGAGAGGCTTCAGACGCTCAATTCCGAAGTCATAAGATTCGGGAAGCTGATAGATAACCTGAACATACTGAAGCAGTTCGAATCGGAAAGCATGAAGGTAAGGATGCAGGAGCTGGACCTGGAGGAGCTTCTTCAGGAGGTCCATATCAATTTTCAGGGCGTTGCCAAGGACAAGAACATCAAGCTGAAGTTCGAGCACCCAAGGCGGGGAAACTTCGCAATAATCGGAGACAAGCATTCCCTGAGCCAGGTAATGACAAATATCCTCCACAACGCGCTCAAGTTCACCCCGAGAAACGGAGAGATCTCGATCAAGCTGTACAAGGACACCACCGATTGCTATGTCAGGATCAAGGATAACGGAATCGGGATCCCAAAGGATGAACTCCCCTACATATTCGAAAGGTTCTACAGGGTGGACAAGTCCAGGGAGGTCACTGAAGGCAGCGGAATAGGCCTGACTATCGTAAACAACATAGTCAAGCTGCATGGGGGCAAGATCACAGTAAACTCAGTCCTTGGAAAAGGAACAGTATTCACGATCAGGTTCACTTCACTTGAGAGCCTGAACTCACAGAAGGAAACAAGGGATATGGAAAAGTCAGATAGTGAATAGGACAAAATAAAACAGGCTTAACGCCTGTTTTATTTTTCAATAATTCAATCACTATTATAGATAAGACACTTAATTAAGGTTTCCTGGTTTCTGCAGCCTTCAGCTTCTCTACCTTCTCGATCTCGGTAAGTATCGTCTTTATCTTGTCCCTCAGGCTTACGATCTCATCAAGTCCGATCGGAAGATTACAGGCTATGTTGTTTGGAACAGCTTCGGCTTCCTTGAGCATCTGGTGTCCCTTCTCAGTCAGGTGTATTATAAGGTTCCTCTCATCCTTCTTGTCCCTTGCCCTAAGTATGTTTCCGTCCGACTCAAGCTTCTTTAGAAGCGGAGTCAGTGTGCCGGAATCAAGATTGAGCTTGCTGCCCAGCTCCTTGAGCGAAATTCCATCCTTCTCCCAGAGCACGATCATGACAAGATACTGGGTATATGTAAGCCCAAGTGGTTCAAGGTATGGTCTGTATATTTTAGTGATCTCCCTAGAAAAAGCATAAACCGCAAAGCAAAGCTGATTTTCCAGTTTCAATTCATCTATCATGATAAACCTCTCAAATCTTATTGTATTCAATTAAATTTTATCATGATATATTGTGGACGTCAACTTTTATCTAAGTACACAGCTGCCCCAGGGGATCATATCCCCTCGAAAAGCCTGAGTGCCAGGAATTCAGGAAGGTCAGCCTCACGTATCTTCCTTGCGGTGGATGACTTGTCATAGTCCCTTGTCCTGAAGGTAACTTTCTTAAGGACATCGTCATATACGGCGTAATGGGCCCTGGGAATCCTGTTTCTAGCCTGACCAACGCTTCCGGGGTTTATTACGACCGGCCTGTCGTCAAGGAACAGCACGCTCTCTCCCGTCTTGAATACCTCTATGTTTCCATCGCCGGATTCCCTGAATATGCACGGCGTATGGGTGTGTCCTGTGAAAAGTGCCCGTATCCCCTTCTGCGTCATGATTGCGAAGGTTTTTTTCAGGTGAACCGAATCCTTGTCCTCCGGGAAAATATAGTTGAAATCAGCCGGAGCATCGAGATACGTGTGGCAGATGGCTATATCCGACACTTCCCGCGACAGGGGCAATGTCTTCATGTGCTCGAGATTCGCAGGCTTCATTGTCCTCAGCGCATGCAATATACCCTTACGTGCATTGCTTGAGAATATGAAGAGTGACTCCTGCCTGATGGCACCGCTTTCGTGATTGCCCAGGACCCCAAGTCCGCCGAGCTGAAGAAACCGATCATAACATTTGTCCGGTTCGGCTGCATAGCCTATGATGTCCCCAAGAAAAAGGACCTTGTCATATTTCTCATTCCCAAGTATCTCTTCGAGTGCTTCAGAGTTTGAATGGATATCCCCCAGTATAAGGTACCTCATGTCATATACCTCCGTACAATATGCTGTAGCGGTCGTAGAAAAGACTGCCTGCAATCACCATATCAAGCCTGTCCTTGTCAATGATTTCTACAAGCCTCTTCATAAGCTCGAAATCGATGTGTTTCTCAACCTTGTTTATGAACAGGACCTTTTTTCCTCTGGCACCCATAAATAGTCCTTCCGGAGAGTCTATTATGGATTTCATGTTATCAAGTGTCACCATGCTGTAGATCCTGCTTCCTGTGACCTCGATGAACCTGTCCAGATGAAAGATGTTGTCGCTTTTGATCTCCAGGCCCAGAGCTTCTATATCCAGGACTCCTACCGTAATGTCTGTAGAATCCGGAACTCCGGCCTCGCTTTGCCTGAATCCCTTAAGCGGTCTTCCCATTGAATAGTCACATTCGATTATCGAGTTGTCGAAATGACCGGACAGCCTTGCAACCTCTTCTCTTCCAAGTCCAAGCAGATTGTTGTCGGGTGTCCTGCCGTTGCATACGATATATATACCGTTTTCAGGCATGACATCGAAGCTGTAGTCTTCCCTGTACGAATAATCTATGAAATCATACCTGGATTCATGAGGTTCAAGGAACATCGTCGTGCTCGAGACCAATATCTTTTTTACAGGCCTTATTTTTTCCGCAAGGCGGTAAATGAGAGTGGTCTTGCCTCCAGCTCCTACCAATGCGATATTTTTATATTTGTCCAGCTTCAGCATATCTGAAAGCACAATCTCCACCCCCTTCGATGTATTGATTATACTACATTCGGGCCTTCCAGTCATTCGCCCTGGCAAGTGTATGATCGAAGGAAGGATTGCCGGATGACTTTTATATTAACCATTTATATTATCTGTAAAAAGAAAAAAACCGCAGCTGCGGTTTTTTTAGATGGCAGGGGTAGCAGGGCTCGAACCCACATTAACGGTTTTGGAGACCGTTGCTCTACCATTGAACTATACCCCTATATTGTGTCTCAAAAGGACTACGTTGATTAGTATACCATCAGGGGCGGCTTCAAGTCAACACCGGAATTCTAATTTTGGAAGAACAGGAATATGCCTGAAATCAGCCCTGAAGCTCAAATGACAATATGCACAGCAGGCTGCCTTAATGCGAGTATTCAGGGAAACGAAGGGAAATGGAGGTTTACTGAGGGAAATGGAGGTTTCTTCAGGCAAACTTGCTTTTCAATTGAAACTGGTTTTGATTTTATCCGCCTTATGGGCTACAATCTCTTAAAACACAACAAACAAGGAGATGATAGCGATGGATGCTTCGGGAATCTCTCTTTGCCGCGAGGTCGGATTTTATGATGCCATGAGTATCGCCGACTGGCTTGAGGACCCCGAGGTGCGGATGCACCTTAACGAACTGCCAGGAATAAGTGAGACGATAAGGGATAAGGCACTGAACTGCCGCCTCCCTTCATATACTCCCCTCTTTTCATCAAGAGGGCGCTTTTTCGTGATAAGGCTGGATGGCGTTGCCATAGGTTATGCAAACCTTCTTCAGAAGGGTCCTGCCCATGAGGTAGTGATAGTGATCGGGAGAAAGGACATGTGGGGAAAAGGCTACGGAAGAAACGCCCTTAACAGGCTTCTCTTCCATGCTTTCCTTGAAGTCAGGACCGAGAAGGTACTTGCAAAGATCAAGTCAAGGAACCTGAGGTCCCTTAACCTTTTCAAGCATATCGGATTCCTTGAGTGTGATCATGGAGAGGATACGGTATGCCTTTCAATGGATTTTTCAGGATTCATGAAAAAAGCAGCATAAAACATAAATCACCCGTCTAAACGGGTGATTTTTCATCAGAAAAAATAAAGCCGATGCAGAAAGTCATTCGATTTTTTTATGGCAGATTATACAGATCGTTCAGTTCACTGGCCTTTTGGGCCATCAGCTCCCTGAGGTCAGGGGTCAAAGCCTCTGCCTTCCTTCCGAAGGTGAAGAGCCAGGAAATGAATGCGTCTGATATCTCTGCCTTGACTCTGGCGACGAACGTATCTTCCTTTACATCCTTGATCGTCAGGTCAACCCCGAACTTGTCGATCACTGCTGTTGTAAGCTCCTTTCTGAACCGTATTTCAACCGATTCGATCTTTCCTGTCATCATGCCATGAAGATTCCTTGTGTAATCCGCTATGTTGAAGCTGTTCCTATATTCTGAAACCTCGCTGAAATCTCGCCTCTTCTCATCCAGGATCTCCACTTCTGTCATCCTGTCAATATTGTAGTGGGTGAGATTGTCATACTTGGAGTTGTTGGCTACAAGGTAGCATTTATCACTGGTCCATGTCAGGGCATATGGGGAAAGGACGAACCTGTACCCGTCAAACCTGAATTTCTTCTTCTTTTCAGTGGTATATTCCAGATACCTGAATCCGATCTTCCGGTTCGATTTTATTGCCTTGAGGATAAGGTCAATTGAACTGAAGACCTCATCGTTTTCAGCCTTTACTCTACCCGACAGGTAGACCTCTGATTCAATGATCTTAGCATTATTCTCGCTCAGCTCTTCCAGAAGCTTCCGAATGATTTCCCTGGACTTGTCTTTTGAAATGAACCTGGCTGACTGTACGGAGTCAACGAGTATCTTGATCTCCGGAAGAGAAAATCTTCTCTCCTCCAGGTAGTATCCGTATTTGTCGCCCCTCGTCATATGCACATCATAACCATAGTCTCGCAGCATGTTGATGTCAGCGTTTATCGACTTTCGCTCCGCCTGTATGTCAAGGGCCTCCAGTCTGCTCAAGATGTCACTCATCGAGAGCGTATTGTCCTGGTCAGTATATTTTTTCAGCATATCTAGTATGTACAGCAGCTTTAGCTTGCTCGAACCCATTACTCGGTCTCCCCCTATTGGAACGCTTCGATTACTTCCTTGAAATCACCCAGGTCAAGTCTTCTGTTGTCAAGGATATTGTACCTGTTGTCCAACGTGATGGCATAATCAGCATACTTCCTCACGTTCTTTTCCTTTGACGGGTCCAGGTTGGAGACGACAACATAATAGAGCCAGCTTGATTTGGCGACGAGTCCCATGTCCCCTGTTTTCTGGCCAAGGCAATTTTCAAGCATCCTCGTTGCATCTATGAGCTTTGATGAGTCATGGTCTGCCTTGTACGATATCCAGAGATCCCTTGCCATTTCATAGCATTCATAGTTTTCCAATAACCACACCTCCTGCATTCACATATATTATACCTCTATCTCGCAGATTTTCACGTGATTTGCAATATTTCAAAAAAGGTTCAAAAAAAAAGAGCCAAAGGCTCTTTTGCAACCAGATCTCTATTTCGTTTCAGGAACTTTTTCCATCTTGTAAGGGAAAAGGCTTTCAACAGCGGGAGCGTACTCCTCGTTGACAGCTGCTATGGCCTGCCTGAACCGCTTAAGGTTTTCAAGGTATATTTCCTTCCTGTCCATCGAGTAATCATTAAGGATCACCTTCAGGGGTACTGCATTGGAAGTTCCAAGCGCCTCCTTTGCTTTTTCGTATTCTTCATCCTCCGAATAGATGAAGACCACATCGGCACCATTCAGGAACCCCTTATTAAAATCATCAAGAGTAATGTGCTTAACATCGAAGCTGTTGAGCATATACCTGAGCTCGTTTCCGGAAGCAACATATACAATGTCGCTTGAGCCTAGGTTTGCAGCTTCAATCCAGTTTTCAATCTCCTCGATCCGTTTTTTCTCATCCGCAAGATTTTTGTTGTACAGGTCGCTTCTGAACGGATCCTTCTCCATCAGTCCGAAGGCTATGTTGGAAATTGCGGTTATGTAGTTCGAGGGACTTGAGAGATAATATGGATTGACCATGGTCATCTCAGAATCCACCGGCTTATATCCCAGGAGGTGAACTCCCCGTGAAATGTCTATTACAGAAACCTGGTTTTTACGCATAACCTCTGACAGCTTGTCAGAGAACGGCTCATAGCCGGCTCCGAAATGAAAGAAGATATCGAGCTTCTCATCCTCGACTACAATATCATTTTCATTGAAATTATCAAGTACGGACTCATTTTCAACAATGACGGATGAGACATGAAGGTCAGAGGATATGGTCTTTACCATGTCCTGTATCATCTTGTTTGATGCAAGGATGGTCAGAGTCTTGCCTTCCTCTGCATCGTCAGGTGCCTCAGGTTCTGAACAGCCGGCTAGTGCAAGCAGAAACGCAGACATGATTACGGCAATGATTTTTTTCAGCATTTCCACCTCTCCTTCAAAAAGTTCCCTCCTTATTATATAATAAGAGATGGACTTCAAGGTTTGAAGATTTTATTAAGGTTAATGGTGATAAGATGCAAATCATGACAAAATCGGTTGAAGAGACCGTAGAAATAGGAAAAAGGCTTGGGATGAATGTGACAAAGGGTACTACTGTATGCCTTACAGGTGACCTTGGGACCGGCAAGACCCATTTTT
This sequence comes from Clostridiaceae bacterium UBA6085, assembly GCA_002428605.1. GTDB lineage: Bacteria > Bacillota > Clostridia > Clostridiales > Clostridiaceae > Youngiibacter. The sequence continues at coordinate 402 of DIXH01000093.1, read as the reverse complement.
CCAAAGGTTTCGCTGATGGCCTGGGTATAAGAGGGACGATAACCTCCCCTACCTTTACCCTTATCAACGAATATTATGACGGAAGGCTGCCTCTATTCCACTTTGATGTATACAGGGTGCACGATGAGGAATCAGTACTTGATCTGGGCTTCGAGGAATACATATACGGCAATGGCGTGTGCCTCATTGAATGGGCAGACCTGATCGAAGGTATCCTTCCTGAGGAATTCATACACGTGAACATAGAGAAGACAGACAATGAAGACGAAAGGGTCATTACCATAAAGGCTGTTGGCGGCGGATTCGAATGGCTGAAGGAGATTAGGAAGTGAACATACTATGTGCAGATACATCAACCAACAATTGCTCGATTGCGGTGATTACTGAAAACACCATGCTCGG
>DIXH01000016.1 GCA_002428605.1 Clostridiaceae bacterium UBA6085 | reverse complement strand
TGCAGGAAGCAAGGTCGTAGGACTTAGTGCTACAACTGAGAAGAAAGAACTTTTTGTATCAGAGGTTACGCTCCGCGATGACATCCCAGAGCTGCTCTCCACACGAAGGCAGAACCGCAGAGCAAGGAGGAACCGCCTTCGCTACAGAATGTCAAGGTTCCTTAATCGCACCTCCTCAAAAAAGGAAGGGTGGCTTGCTCCCTCAGTCAAACATAAGGTGGACAGCCACTTGAAGGTGATCGAAAATGTGCATAGGATCCTTCCCATATCAAGGATAGTAATTGAAACAGCAAGCTTTGATATCCAGAAGATCAGGAATCCTGAGATCAGCGGAGAAGGGTACCAGCAGGGAGAGCAGATAGGCTTCTGGAATACCAGGGAATACGTTCTCTGGCGGGATAACCATGAATGTCAGCATTGCCATGGCAAGTCAAAGGACAGAATATTGAATGTTCACCACAAGGAAAGCAGAAAGACCGGAGGAGATTCACCCGGTAATCTGGTCACCTTATGCGAAACATGCCATAAGAACCATCATGCAGGCAGGATACAGCTGAAGCTTACTCCAAACAAGTCGTACCGGGATGCAAGATNNATCATGAGATGGTATGTATACAACAGTATTCAGGAACTGTATCCAGATGTTTCCATGACCTATGGATACATCACAAAGAACAACCGAATAAGGAATAACATTGAAAAGGCCCATAGCGCTGATGCATATTGCATAAGCGGCAACATAAGTGCCGTAAGAAGCGATGAGATCTACACTCAGGCATTCAAGAGAAAGCACAACCGACAGATACACAAGGCGAACTTCCTAAAGGGCGGAAAAAAGAAGCTGAATCAGTCTGCATACGAAGTCAAGGGATTCCGCCTGTTTGACCATGTGCGATACAAGGACGAGGATTGCTTCATTTTCGGAAGAAGGACATCTGGCTATTTTGATTTGCGTAAACTGGATGGCTCGGTTGTTCACAGGAGTGCAAGCTTCAAGGAACTTATATTATTGAAAAGACAGAGTACGATACTAATCGAACGAAAGGGGTGTAATGGAGTTCTCCTCTCACGACTGAAGTCACGAGTCTCCGAACTCCAATGATTATGAATGAGGAGGAGAAGAAGAAATGGGGTCTGGGATCCAGGGCATTCTATCCTAGACTATCAATAGTTGACCCTTCGATTCAGTCGACTCTTCCGAGAAACCAGACGGTGAACGGAGCCTGCGATACTCTTGCTCATGTCTTTGAGGCATATTTCGGAGGTACACCTTCGACCAGGATGCAGGATGAGCTGAGCGAAGGGATAATGAGGACAACCATGGATAGTGTAAGGATACTTCTGGATGACCCGTCAGACTATGATGCAAGGGCTGAGCTTGCCTGGGCGGCTACTCTGGCCTTAAATGGGCTTAACGGCCTCGGCAGGGCCGGTGACTGGGCTTCCCATGGCATTGAGCATTCACTATCAGCCTTCACTGATATCGCGCATGGCGAAGGCCTGGCGATAGTTTTCCCAGCTTGGATGAAGTACGTCTACAGGGAGGATCCTGAAAAGTTCGCAAGGTTCGGTGAGAAGGTGTTTGGTATCGAGAAGTCATCAGCTGAAGACATGGCACTTAATGCGATCGAAGCACTGAAGGAATTCCTGAGGAGCATAGGAGCACCTGTGACACTCAGGGAAAGAGGATATCCTGGAGATACTGAAGATTGCATACTAGAAACTTTAACGATTCTAAAATATATCCATGCTAATAATGACAAATCATCAATATGGCCATTCTGCATTCACGCAGAATGGCTTATTTTTGTCAAAAAACGTGACGGGACTTTTTTGCTCCCTGCAAAACACGCTGAAAAGGCATATTTTTTTTGAACATTTTTTAAATATTGTCAGATAAATGCAGGAAAAACGAAAAATGACATTCATACCGTCAAATTATGAAATATATCTTGCAAAAAATCCTTCGCTGTATGACAATTGTATCAGAAATTGCATGAATCCAATCAGGGGGGATTATCTTGGGAAATGAAGATATATATTCAGCCATAGGTGAAGGAAGGCTGAAGGTAAACAGGTCTGTATCAAGGCTTGTGAATGACGCGGTAAGGAGAAGAGAAGGAAAGCTCACCGAACAGGGAGCGCTTCTGGTACTGACTGGTAAATATACTGGCAGGTCGCCTAAGGACAGGTTCATAGTGTTGGATGAGACCACTAGGGATACGGTGGCTTTCGGCAAGACAAACCTTCCTGTTTCTGAGGAAGCATTCTATAGGATCAGGGAAAAGGTAAAAGCCCACATAAGCGACAGAGACATGTTCCTTGTCAAGGCGAGGGCAGGAGCTTCAGAGAAGGAGACGCTTAAGATAGATGTGCTTTGCGAGAATGCGGCACAGGCACTCTTTGCCACCCAGATATTCATAAAGGACAATGATCGTCAGGGAAATCCTGATTTCACCGTAGTTGCAGTTCCAAGCCTTCTGCTTTCAGGCAGGGAGGACGGAGTGAATTCGGAGGCGGGTATCCTTATAAGCTTCAAGGAAAGGCTGGTCATCGTATGCGGGACCTGCTATCTGGGAGAGATAAAGAAATCCATATTCAGCGTAATGAATTACCTTATGCCTGAAGACGGAATACTTCCGATGCACTGCTCAGCGAATACCGATGAAAGCGGCAATACGGCACTTTTCTTCGGTCTTTCGGGAACCGGCAAGACCACTCTTTCAGCTGACTCCAAAAGGATCCTGATAGGCGATGACGAGCATGGATGGGCTGATGACGGAGTATTCAACTTCGAAGGCGGCTGCTATGCGAAGACGATAAACCTGGACAAGGAAAAGGAGAAGGAGATCTACCAGGCCATAAGGTTCGGGTCACTCCTTGAGAATGTAGTCGTAGACCCAAATGGCGAACCTGACTATACAGATGCTGCACTCACTGAGAACACAAGGTGCACATACCCCATAGGCTATATCGAGAACGCTTCATCAAGCGGAACAGGGTCGATACCAAGGACCATACTGTTCCTCACTGCCGACGCATTCGGAGTGCTTCCTCCGATCTCAAGGCTTACGAAGGAAGGCGCCATGTACCATTTCATGTCAGGCTATACCTCGAAGCTTGCCGGAACCGAGCGTGGAATAGTCAATCCTGAAACCACCTTCTCAGCCCTGTTCGGAGAACCGTTCATGCCGAGGAGGATCGAGGAATATGCAAGGCTCCTCGGGGAAAAGATAGAAGCCCACGAGACCGATGTCTATCTCATCAACACCGGGTGGACCGGAGGTGCCTACGGTACAGGAAAAAGGGTCCCACTGAAATATACAAGGCTTATGGTTGAGGCTGCCATCGAAGGAAGGCTTAAGAACGTAAAATTCGAGAAGGACCATGTATTCAACCTGGACATTCCGACTGAAGTGGATGGTATACCGAAGGAGCTCCTTCATCCGCGAAGGCTCTGGAAGGATGCAGAAGAGTATGACAGGACTTCCCTGATGCTTGCAGAGAGGTTCAAGGAGAATTTCAAACGATTCCCCGATGCTGACGAAACCGTAAGGATGGCCGGACCGTTCTGAATATAGTGAAAAGGCCCCGAATCATCGATTCGGGGCTTCTAACATGTTCACAATCATAGTTCAGGCAAATGATGAAGGTCAGATCTCTTTAGCCTTCCAGCCGATCACCATGGTCTTTGATTCCCTGAAGAACTTCACCTTGCCATCCTCTTCCAGGGAAAAATAGGGCTCAAGGTTTGTCCTGAAGATCCTGTCTTCATCCTCGTCAAGGAGTGGATTGTCAAAGTCCGTGAGGGACATGAGGGCAGTCTTCCTAAGGTCCTGGTATGCATCCTCCCTGGTCATGTAGACCCTTTCAAAGCCATCATTGAGAAGGCTCATCACAGGATCAAGTCCAAGGTCGTAAAGCATGTTGAATATGGTATTGTAGCCATATATCCTATGTGCTGCATCCTCTTCCTTCCTTGATTCCCTGCCCCTTATTCCCAGCAGCATCTCGCTCTGGATGTCCTTGAGGTTCGGATAGTCGTAGGGGTAGATGACGAAGACATACTTTTTCGAAAGTATATTCAGCTTCTTTATGTCTTCAAAACCGACAGACCTTGTGGTTATGACCACATCAAACTTCTCTCCTGGCTTTCCGGGCTCAGGAAGCGACCAGTCAAGCCTTCTGAAGATGATGTTGTCCTGTTCGGCTTTCCTTGCATTGTCCTTGCAGACAGCCAGCATCCTTTCTGAGGCATCGAATGCGGTGAGCTTCTTTACGCGCTTTGCCACAGGAAGGGCAAGCCTCCCTGATCCGCAGCCGACAATAAGCACGGAGTCCGCTGTGGAGAGCGGCAGGGAGTTGCACTGGTTGGTGGTGTATTGCGTGCCAAAGCCTGCCAATTGGTCGAAGGAGGATGCAAGCTTTGCCATAATCTCGGTTGATTCGGTGTCATGACCTGCTATGCCCGGATTCGAGGCAGGCCCCATCTTCTGAAGGAGTCCCCAATTTATAAGGCTTTCCATGATGAACCTCCTATAATGATAGCGATTTGGCAAGATATTATTTATACGCTAATTATATCAAAATATTCTCCAGGGCATTATTAAATTAAATGATGAAATATGAACAGACTGTAACGTAGTTTGCCTCAGTCATATCACCTTATCTTGAGAAATACCACATAAAATTGGATTGAATTGTCTTCCTACCTTGGTTTACATGAGCCCAATGCAGGATTATAATGTAAGGAGCGAAATTCCGGAGGTATTTATGGATATATATTTCATATTCAAGGCAGTGGTAATAGCGATAGTTGAAGGCATAACTGAGTTTCTTCCCGTATCATCGACTGGCCACATGATAATCGTGGGAGACCTTATCGGTTTTCCTGAGACCGAGTTCACCAAGATGTTCAATGTTGTCATACAGCTGGGAGCGATACTTGCCATAGTAGTGCTGTACTTCAACAAGCTCATGGGGCTGCTGATATCGCTTCTGAGAGGTGAGAGGCGCGGGATTGCCTTCACAAAGGCTCTCATAATAGGAGTCATTCCGGCAGGGATCCTTGGGGTCCTTTTCGAGGATATCATCGACAAGTACCTGTTCAAGCCGATACCTGTAATAATCGGGCTCTTTGTTGGAGCCGTGCTCCTTATCATTGTTGAGAACAGGTTCAGGAGGAAGGCAAAGACCCATGAAGTGGAGGATATCACACCAATGCAGGCCCTGAAGGTCGGGCTGTTCCAGTGCCTTGCCATGTGGCCGGGAATGTCAAGGTCATCTTCCACCATAATGGGTGGATGGATATCGGGGCTTTCATCCTCTGTTGCGGCAGAATTCTCGTTCTTCCTGGCGATCCCGATAATGCTTGGAGCATCGCTCCTGAAGCTTGTGAAGTTCCAGATGGAGTTCGGGCTTGGCAGCCTAGAGTCAACAGAGCTTGTATCCTTCGGGCTTGGATTTGTGGTTGCATTCATTGTGGCTCTCATTTGCGTCAAGGGCTTCGTGGGATTTGTGAAGAAAAGGCCGATGAGGGTCTTTGCAGTCTACAGGATCGCGCTTTCCATAGTCCTAGTGCTGCTTGCTGCATTCAATGTTGTTTCTTTCTAGGATTTCCTGGAATTTCTTAAACACTTAATAATTATTCCCTTATGTGATAGAATGTATATGATTCAAAATAATGATGGAGCTGAAAAGTATGAAAGAGATTAAAAGATATCTTGAAGACAGGCTTGGAAAATACAGTTTCTATTTTGAGGACCTTAAGTCAGGTTACATCTTCGGTTATAACGAACATGTGAAGATGACTTCTGCAGGCTGCATGAAGCTTCCGGTGGCAATGGTCGTCATGAAGGAGATTGAGACAGGAAAGATTTCACTTGACCAGATGGTCATGGTGACAGAGAAGGACAAGGTTGAAGGGTCAGGTATCCTTAAGGAGTTCCTTGAAAGGGAGTATTCCATAAGGGAGCTAATAACAGTCATGCTCATGGACTCTGACAATACAGCCACCCAGAAGCTCGTATCCATTCTCGGGTACGGAAACATCAATTCATACATCCAGGAGATGGGCCTGAAGAACACGATGATGAACGACATGCCGGGTTCAGTTATCAACCTGACAACGAGCTATGACCTTTCGATGTGCTGGAAGCACCTGAAGAACAGAAGCTATATCAATGATGAGAATTCACAGCTTCTGATAGACATACTGAAGAAACAGCACAAGAAGACGAAGACGGCCTTCTACATTGAGGAGCCTCTCAAGTCCAGGATCGCTTCAAAGCCTGGAGACATGGATGGTGTAGAGAATGACACTACGCTTATCGAGCTGCAGAAGGGTGACTTCGTATTCACCATAATGAGCTCAGAGCTTCCAAACAGCGTCTACGGACTGGTAAGCCTTGCAAAGGCAGGCAAGATGATCTGGGACAGCATAAAGTACAACTGGAGTTAGGGCGGCACTGTCTCTAATGACATGACCACCACAAGGAAAACTGAAAAATCAATATGTATAGCAAAGCCTGGCTTCTCTTTTTCAGAGGAGCCAGGCTTTGCTATGCAGTGAATGAAAATACCTACCACTGCTTCAGGGCTATAAATGCGATAAGGAATGTCAGCATTCCTCCCAGAAAAATCAGACCGAACGGGATGGAGATGAAAACAAGAATCGAGTTCTCCTTCCACTTTATAACAGCGATTAATCCGGCAACAGAAGCAAGGATAGATGTGAGGTACATGACCAGAATCGAAATTCCAAGCACCATGCCACCTAACATATCAGGAGTTCCATCACTTATTTGCTGTTCTGACGAAAGCACGGCTACTGCAATTGCAGTCAATATGAAAGCAAGAAACAAGCCTGAAGACCATTTTCCTTCGCGTGTTCGAGGCAATATCGACAATTTCATGGCAACACCCCATGCTTCTTATTTGTACCGACGGCATTTTCCTTGTCTATTTATACACCATAGATTGAAACAATTCAATTCAGAAATTGAATGCTCACATATGAGCGATTTTACAATAGGTGCTGATCATATTGTCTCAGTTGAATCGCGAGGTAATAGGATCAGCGTAAAGACCTGAGGTGTTTTTCTATTGCCAAAAATTGAACAAAGTATTCACTTTTTGTTATTCCTTGGTTCACCAAGGGTAAGATGATTGCATAGTATAATCTAGGTGTAAATAATGTCAGGAAGGGTTAGACATGAAGATCCGTAAGAGATTGCTGATTGCATCGCTCATGACGCTTCTCATTGTCCTGCCGGATGTACCAGCTGCGGCTAACCTGGAGGCTACCAACACATTGACACCGATCGAGACACTTGGCAAGATGATTTTCTTCGATACTGACTTATCCGCGAATTCCATGATGTCCTGCGCTACCTGCCATGCGCCTGAAGTCGGATACACAGGACCTGATGCTGTTGTCAATGAAACCACAGTAGTATACCCGGGTGCGATCTCAACAAGATTCGGAAACAGGAAGCCGCAATCGGCTGCTTATGGCGGTGAAAGCCCAGTGCTCTATTTCGACGAGATCGAAGAGCTCTGGATAGGCGGAATGTTCTGGGACAGAAGGGCGACAGGCTGGACCCTGGGGGATCCGCTTGCCGAGCAGGCCCAGGGACCGTTCCTCAACCCACTTGAGCAGGCCATGCCTAACGCAAGGACTGTTTGCGTAAAGGTAGCACAGTCTGACTACGCTGACCTTTTTGAAGAGGTTTGGGGACCTGGCTCCCTTGATTTCAGGAAGGACATAGCAGGAACTTACGAGCGTATCGCAAGGGCCATTTCCGCATACGAGAAGAGCGATGAGGTGAATCCTTTCTCATCGAAGTTTGACTTCTATCTCAAGGGTGAAGCTGAACTTACAGAGCTTGAGCTTGAAGGCCTGAACCTCTTCAACGGAAAGGCAATGTGCTCTGCATGCCATATTTCTGAAGGAGAGCAGCCGCTATTCACTGACTTCACCTATGACAACCTTGGAATCCCGAGATATGAGGACAACCCGTTCTACGACATGCCGAAGAAGTGGAATCCTGACGGTGAGGAATGGGTGGACCTGGGACTTGGAGGCTTTCTGATGGCTGCAGGATATCCTGAAGAGGTATATGAGCCTGAATTAGGGAAGTTCAAGGTTCCGACCTTAAGGAACGTAGACCTCAGGCCTTATGAGGGGTTCGTAAAGGCATTCGGGCATAACGGCTATTTCAAGTCCCTGGAGGATATTGTGGAGTTCTACAACTCAAGGGATGTAGGGGACTGGCCGGAGCCGGAGTATGCAGCGACCATGAATTCTGATGAGCTTGGCGACCTTGGCCTCACGCTACATGAAGTTCAAGCCATAGTTATGTTCCTGAAGACACTTTCCGATGGATATGAACCATAGGATGAGGAATGACTATTTCCAGGTAAAATTTTAGTGTCAGGTAAGCCGGTCGAATGGCCGGCTTTAGTTATGTATATACAGGCAGGGTGTTTCATAAGGCATATTCAGATGTGATTCATGGGAACATCAATGAGTTCAGCGGGATATATATTTTTTTGAGTTTGAAAAAATATTTTTTTGATATTGTACCTTTTTGGGATCGATCATGTTTACAAACCGTTTACACAACACTATAATTTAGTAAAAACAACAGGTAAGGTGTACTTAAATGGAACTGTCATCAGATATCCAGGAACTGGTAATCAGGGAAGCGACATCAAGGGATAAGGATGCGATAAAAAACTATATTGAAAAAAACGGCAGGGACAGCAAGACCACGACCTTCGGTGACCTGATGTGGCACAATATGATGGAGATGGGTGAAGGTATGATTGAAAAGCACCTGTCAAGGTGGGGGAACCATGTACTCCTCGCAATATCCGGGGACTCAATAATAGGTCTTGGGATAGTAGCCACTTCGGGGACTGACAAGTTCAGGCACATCGGTGAGCTCACTCTCTCCATACGTGAGGATTTCTGGAACATCGGGGTCGGACGTGAGCTGATCCAGAGGACCATACTTGAATGCAAGGAGAAGGGAGTCATAAGGAAGCTGAACCTTAGGGTAAGGGAGGACCAGGAGTCCTGCAGGCAGATGTATAAGTCACTTGGCTTCTATGAGGAGGGTACGCTCTCAAGGGATGTCTGCATTAGCGGGATGTTCTTCTCATCCATACTATACGGGAGAAATATAGACTGATACGGAGCGGTGCTAAAAGCACCGTTTTTTTCTTGCCCGTTTTCGTGGATTTTGCGTAACATGGCTATTGAAAATCATATATACTCAAAGGGAGGTGTTTGATATGAATGAGAGGATATATATTGCCGAAGATGAGGCTGGAATAAGGGAAACAGTCAAGACCTTCCTCGAAAGCGAAGGCTACCAGGTGGAGGACTTCATGAACGGAGACCTGCTTTACGACAGGTTCCTTGAGGAGCCTTGCGACCTGTGCATACTGGATGTCCTTATGCCGGGCTCCACAGGTTTCCAGATAACAAAGAAGATAAGGGACATAAGCTCTGTCCCTATAATAATACTTACAGCAAGGGACAGTGACATCGACTATGCCACGGGGATAAACCTCGGGAGCGATGACTACTTCACGAAGCCGTTCAGCGCAATATCTCTTGTAATGAGGGTCAAGGCAATGCTGAGGCGCGTCCAGCTTGACAGGAATGACAAAGGCGGCGACAAGGAAGAGAAGGTCAACTACGGTGATGTATCGATAAACAGGAAGACAATGAAGGTAACAGCCGGCGGGTCTGAAGTGGACCTCACGCCAAGCGAATACAATCTTCTGCTTTACCTCGCTGAAAACAGGGACAGGGCCGTGTCAAGGGATGAGCTTCTGGACAAGATATGGGGCTACGGCAAGGATATAGAGACAAGGGCCTGTGACGACACAGTAAGAAGACTGAGGAAGAAGCTCCAGGGCTCCAGGGTCAGGGTAGAGACCGTATGGGGCTTCGGATTCACGCTCAAGGAGGAATGACCTGATGGTCAGGAGAAAAAGCATAAGGACCAGGCTCGTCCTGATGGTCGCGACACTTATGGTGGCGACATTTGTGGCGGTCTTTGCGGCATTCAAGCTGCTGATCACAAACTACATAGAGAACAATGCGAACGAGATCCTCTCCACGTCAACGGAGTATGTTAGGACGGATCCGAGGACAGGCGACACCATACCGGAAAAGGATGACAAGAAGCCGGCCGGAAAGGCAGAGGCCGTCATAATCTCCGAGGATTATGAGGTGCTGTTCCCGACACAGAGGCCGCTTCCGTTTGAAAGCTCCAACGATTTCGGAGACTTCACTGAAGCTCTCAAGGCGGAGCAGCCGGACCTGTCATCCGATGAGATAAGGAAGGTAGAGACAGATTCAGGGCTTTTCTACTACACTTCAGTCGAGAGCAAGAACCTGCCGGGAGGCTATGCGGTGTTCTACATCAACATGACTGACATGTACCAGCTTGAGACGAACCTCAGCAGGCTTCTCTGGATAACCATGCTTGTGGCCCTTGCAGGGGCACTTGCTGCAGCCAGCATGATAGCGGCGAGGATAACGGGTCCTATCAAGCACCTCTCAAGCTTTGCGAGAAGGATAGGTGACGGGGACTACGGGACCCTTGATGAGGACTTCAAGGACCTGGAGCTCCATGACCTTAAGAACGTCATGAACGATACGACGAGGAAGCTGGAGGAGTACGATACTGAGCAGAGGGTGTTCTTCCAGAACGTGTCCCATGAGCTGAGGACGCCTCTCCAGATCATAAAGAACAACGCGGAGGGCATAGAGCATGACCTTCTCGACAAGGACAGGGCTTCTGTCCTAATAAGGCAGGAGACTGACAAGCTGTCTGAGCTCGTCGAGGACATAATATACCTTTCAAGGCTTGAGGCCAGGTCAAGGGACATGGAGCAGTCGGAGAACGACCTCAGGGAGACACTTTCCTATACCGTGGAGAGGTATACCACACTCCTGAAGAAGAATGGGATCAGCGTCCGGTATGATTTCCAGGATGAGCCCGTCATGTTCACATATGACGAGAAATCCATAGAGAGGGCTTTCCAGAACCTCCTGTCAAATGCTGTAAGGTATGCCAGGGATGAGATAAGGGTAAGCTGCAGGGAAATGGACGGAAGGATAGTGGTATCCGTTGCCGACAACGGCAAGGGTATAAAGGAAGATGAGCTTCCAAGGATATTCGACAGGTTCTATAAGGGCGAAAATGGAGTCCATGGTATAGGTCTCTCGATCGTAAAGTCCATTGTAAATTCGTATGGCGGAAGGATCGAGGTTGAGACCGGTTCAGGTGGGACTGTTTTCACGATATTCTTCAGTACCGGCAAGTGACAATGAAGACAGCATTTCAGTGAAATGATTAAGGTATATGCAAACCATTTAAGGGCATATGAGGTAATATGGCTGCATCCATCATGGGTGCGGTCATTTTTATGCCCTTTAATGGTTTTGCGGGAATTTTACATGAGATTTACGCAATATTTACGGGGATTCACCTTACCTTGGCAGTGTAGAATTATCGTAGAGAAAGAAAAGGAGGGACAGGCCATGGAGGAAAGGTGCTACAGGAACGAGTACAAGCACATAATATCGCAGGCAGCCAGGGCATCACTCAGCTCAAGGCTTACGAGGATCCTTGAAATGGATGAGAACTCGAAGGGGAAGCCCTATATCATAAGGAGCCTTTACTTTGACTCCCTGTATGATGAGGCGCTTAAGGAAAAGATTGACGGAGCACCTTCGCGTGAGAAGTTCAGGATAAGGTACTATAACGATGACCAGAGCTTCATAAGGCTGGAGAAGAAGGTGAAGGAAGGTTCCAAGGGCTACAAGCTCAGCGCAAGGCTCACAAGGGATGAAGCTGAATCGGTCATGAAGGGGGATTTCGATTTCCTGAAAGAGAAGGATGACCAGCTGCTGCTCGACTTCTATGTCAAGTCCAGGACAAAGTTCCTGAAGCCAAAGTCGATCGTCATCTATGAGAGGGAGGCCTACACCTTCAGGCCCGGTAACGTAAGGGTGACCCTTGACTACAACATAAGGACATCAAGGGATGTTATGGACTTCTTCTCTGATGACCTGCCTCTCATAGAGGACGGTGAAGGCAAATGCGTCCTCGAGGTCAAATTCGACAACTTCCTGCCTGAGCTCATAAGGGACCTTGTGCAGGTCAACGAGACAATGAGCACATCAAACTCCAAGTACATGACCGGCAGGCTCATGTGGGGTTAGGAATCATACATATTTTGAATGGAGATGTTAAACATGAATTTTGAAGACATACTGAAATCAAGCTTTCTTGAACAGGTATCTGCCTTTTCCATAGTAGATGCGGCCATAGCGCTTGGAGCTTCATTCCTTCTCGGGATGTTCATCTACACGGTGTACAGGAAGACCTTCGCCGGTGTGATGTACTCAAAGCCCTTCAACACATCGCTGGTCCTGCTCACGATGCTGACGACCTTCGTCATACTGGCGGTAACCTCGAATGTGGTGCTGTCCCTTGGTATGGTAGGTGCGCTGTCCATCGTAAGGTTCAGGACTGCCATAAAGGATCCTCTTGACCTTGTTTTCCTGTTCTGGGCGATAGGCGGAGGAATTGTACTAGGTGCAGGCCTTCTTCCGCTGGCATTAATGGCTTCCATCATAATAGGCGTGGTGCTGGTAGCGTTCGAGTCGCAGAGCTCCAAGGAGTCTCCTTACATACTCCTTGTGGACCTTGACGGAGAGCTTGCCGAGGTAAGCGTGTCGGAGCTCCTTAAGAAGAGGTTCGAAAAGGTGAGGCTAAAGTCAAAGACCATGTCAAAGGGCGACATGGAGCTGATATTCGAGGTAAGGATCAAGGGCAGCGATACTGCATTCGTGAATGAGCTGACTGCCATCAGGGGAGTAAGGAACGCATCCCTTGTAAGCTATAACGGCGAGTATGCGGCATGATGAAAAGGGCAGACAGGAGGAATATCATGAAAGACCTTCTCATGAGCATCCTGCTCATAGCTGCCTCAGTACTCGCGGTGCTTTCACTGCCATTTGAGAGCTTTACGGCTGAAGCTTCTGAGATTCCCTCTGACAGCTATTTCCAGAGGGATGCTGTAATGGAAGTTGACATAATGATTGAGGAGGAGCTGCTTTCCGATATGCTTTTAAACGCAGCTAAGGAAGAATACAGGGCTGCAGAAGTCACCATAAACGGTGATACATATTCCGGAGTGAAGATAAGGACGAAGGGGAATTCAAGCCTGTCATCAGTCTCAAGGTCCGGTGGTGAAAGGTACAGCTTCAAGGTGGAGCTTGGGGATGACCTTCAGCTTAACTTAAACAACATGTATTCCGACCCCTCGTACATGAGGGAGTTCCTGTCCTATGAGATAATGGAAAAGTTCGGGATGAAGGTTCCCCTGTTCTCTTATGCGAAGGTCTCATTCAACGGTGAGTACTTCGGACTCTATCTCGCGGTTGAAAGCATACTTGAGCCATACCTCGAGAGGAATTTCGAGGCTGCAGGCGGAGACCTGTACAAATCTGACGGCAACACACTGGAATATATCCTGAGTTTGTCACATCAAAT
>DIXH01000022.1 GCA_002428605.1 Clostridiaceae bacterium UBA6085 | reverse complement strand
TATTACTTTTGATATTAATTTCCGTATCTTCAGTTTCAATATCATCAGTGATTCCAGAAATTGAGAACAAACCATTTTCAATAAAATTATCAAGTAAATCCAAGAATGCTGGTATTGAACTTGTCAGTTGTCTTTCAATTGTTGACATTATTAGGCTAGTTACAATAGGACCATATTTCATCTTTAAAATAATACTCTTAAAATCCCTAACTTCGTTGTAGAATTCAAGTTCTTGGTCTGTAAAGGTCATTTGAACAGTAATTGGCTCTCTAACAGTAAATTCACCAATATCTTTCCTTTTTGTTCGATTAATAATGTGAAATAAAGAATGTAAGCTTTCAAGGTCTTTTATGCAGTCTACACGTTCCAAATTAGTTAACATAGGTTGTTTTGCAAGTCTATTAACCCATTTTCTCAATACGCTATTGTTTGAGTAGGCATTCGTTGCCCAGTCGTTTACTTGGATACTCTTCAATTCATCTAGCGCTTCAAGTTGCCATGTTTGACTTGAATTATTTCTTATCTTTCTGATAGCTCCATTAATATACTTGTTTGGTAAAACCATTTGTGTGAATATCTTACTATCTATGTATTCACTTGGATCAAGTAGGTTTAATAGTGAAAAAAGGTCATTAGATCCTAATTGTAGAGGGGTAGCGCTAAGAAAAAGCACAATCTCAGTGTGCTCACATAGGTACTCAATTAGAACATGTGAGTTACTTGTTTGTGTTGTGATATGATGAGCTTCATCTACTATGAGCATGTCGAATTCAGGTGAGTCATCTAAGGAAATCAGACGCTGGATTATTTCTTCACGCCTAAAGAGTTCTAATCCAATTATGCATTTGTTGCACTCACTAGGCCAAACACCTTCAGATTCCATCTCAACGAGACAGTAGTTTAAGCGATCAGACGTCAAAACTTCAAATGATTCATCAAATTTTTCTTTCATTTCTCTGCGCCACTTAGAAGTCAGCTCTTTTGGACAAATTATCATAATTTTTTTAATATTATTTCTTTTTTCAAACTCTTTGATTATGATTCCACTTTCAATTGTTTTACCAACCCCGACTTCATCTGCGATAAGCAATCTCGGAATACTAGAGTTGATTAACTTAGTTAATGGTCGAAATTGAAAGGGTATGAATTTCATTTTTCCAGAGTTTAATGAATAGACAATATTGTCTGCATTAAATCCATATTTTTTTGCATTTAGTACTGCAGTGAATTTTGAATTATTAAGCCATATGATTGGTTCAGAAGAGTTGATCATAATGATCTGGTTTTCATAATACTCTGATATATCAGATTGATTATGAAATACCTTATATCGAGAAATATCATTTGTGGATTGATACACCCCAATAATTATCCCAACTTTAGTAGAATCGACTTTCAAAGATATCGTGTCACCAATTTTAAATTTATCTATCAATATTATCACCCTTTTACAATATAACTTGATTTAAGGCTTATCCAGTATGCTGTTCTATTTATGATACTGATATCTATAAATTGATTATACATAAATAAATGTTATATTAAAAGGTTTTCATAAGTAATAGATAATGATAGAAACTCAAAAGGGATGCTGACGCATCCCTTTTCTGAGCTTCTATTGATTTTAGTACATTCCGTCCATTCCAGGTGCAGGCATCGGAGGTGTTGGCTCCTTGATGTCAACTACCGCACCCTCTGTTGTGAGGAATGTCGCAGCTACTGATGCAGCGTTCTGGAGCGCTGACCTTGTTACCTTAGTCGGGTCAACGATACCTTCCTGGATCATGTCAACATACTTCTCAGTGAGTACGTTGAATCCTATTCCAGGCTCGCTGTGCATTACCTTCTCTATTACAACGCTGCCCTCAAGACCTGCATTTGTAACTATCTGCCTTAGAGGCTCCTCAAGAGCTCTTCTGATTATGTCGATACCGACCTTGATCTCATGGTTCTCGTGGGTGAGCCCTGCAAGCTTTGGAATTACGTTGGCATAGGCTGTTCCGCCTCCTGCAACGATTCCTTCCTCAACTGCAGCCTTAGTGGCTGAAAGTGCGTCCTCGAGCCTAAGCTTCTTTTCCTTGAGCTCTGTCTCAGTTGCAGCTCCAACCTTGATAACCGCTACTCCGCCTGCAAGCTTTGCAAGCCTTTCCTGTAGCTTCTCCCTGTCGAAGTCTGAGGTTGATTCCTCATACTGGCTCTTTATCTGGGCTATCCTGTTGTGGATCTCGCTCTTGTCTCCATGACCGTTGACAAGTACTGTGTTGTCCTTGCTAACCCTTACGCTCTCGGCTCTTCCAAGCATGTCTATAGTAGCTTCCTTGAGCTCTCTTCCGAGCTCCTCAGAAATCACCTTGCCGCCGGTAAGTATGGCGATATCCTGAAGCATTTCCTTCCTTCTGTCGCCGAAGCCAGGTGCCTTTACGCCGACACATATGAATGTGCCTCTCAGCTTATTGACTACGAGTGTAGCTATAGCCTCTCCCTCTATGTCCTCAGCGATGATAAGGAGCTTCTTGCCCTGCTGTACGATCTGCTCAAGCACAGGAAGTATCTCCTGGATGTTTGAGATCTTCTTGTCTGTTATGAGTATGTACGGGTCGTCAAGGACCGCTTCCATCTTCTCAGTGTCAGTTGCCATGTATGCTGATACGTAGCCCCTGTCGAACTGCATTCCTTCAACCACTTCAAGCTCAGTGACCATTGACCTTGACTCTTCTACGGTTATTACGCCTTCAGCTCCGACTCTTTCCATTGCGTCGGATATGAGTATTCCTATTTCCTCGTCAGATGCGGATACTGCAGCAACCCTTGCAATGTCCTCCTTACCCCTTATGGCAATGGACTGGTTCCTTATCTCCTCGACCGCCTTGTCGACAGCCATCTTGATGCCCTGTCTGATGAGCATTGGATTTGCTCCTGCAGTAACGTTCTTTAAGCCTTCCTTGATGATCGACTGTGCAAGAACTGTAGCGGTAGTTGTTCCGTCTCCTGCAATGTCATTGGTCTTGGTAGCAACTTCCTTTACAAGCTGAGCTCCCATGTTCTCGAATCCGTCCTCGAGCTCAATCTCCCTTGCTATTGTCACACCGTCGTTTGTTATGAGCGGTGATCCGAACTTCTTCTCAAGGATCACATTCCTGCCCTTAGGCCCGAGTGTCACCTTAACAGTATTTGCCAGTATGTCCACGCCTTTTTGCATGGATCTCCTTGCTTCTTCTCCAAGTACAATCTTCTTCGCCATTTTATTCCTCCTACTCCACTATCGCCAGAATGTCGCTCTGCCTTACTATTATTACTTCTTCGCCCTGATGCTTGATTTCAGTTCCTGCATACTTTGAAAACAGGACCTTGTCTCCTACCTTGACTTCCATATCAACCTTGTTTCCGTCAACATAGCCACCCGGGCCTACAGCTACTACAACAGCCTCCTGAGGCTTTTCCTTCGCTGATCCTGTGAGGACTATACCTGATTTTGTAGTCTCTTCTGCCTCAAGCCTCTTGATGACTACCCTGTCTGCTAATGGTTTTATCATGTTCCACATACCTCCAGAAGTTAAATTTGTTAGCACTCACTTTGACCGAGTGCTAATACCTACCTTTTTATTATAATTCACTCGTGCCAAATTTCAAGAGTCTTGTATTAATTTCTGATTAATTCTGCATTGAATAAACAAGAAATGGAACCTCCCTCTGCTTCAGTATCAGCTGAAGAAAAGGACTGTTCCATTCCATGTAATTACATTCGCCTATGACTTATGCATCCTGTATGCTTCACCGGGAGCAAGGACTACGATCCTTCCTGGATTCTTTATCCTTGCAGCAAGGTCTGCCGGGTCTCCGTTGAATTCCTTCATGTTAGGTGCATCTACGCTGCCCCAATGCCAGAGGATAAGCTTTGAGTCAGGATATGCGTCAGCAAGCCTTACCGCACCTTCAAACCCAATGTGCCATGCGCTGTCTGAGAAATCGAAAAGCATCACATCAGGGGCAGGCATTTTCAGCTGCTCCTCAAGAAGCCTTGAATCCCCAACCGCCCAGATGCTCCCATCCGGAGTATCCAGCCAGAAGCCGCAGTAGTCCTCCATCATGAATTCCCTTGTCTTGTGCTTGGGGTATTCGTTTTGCCATGCATGGTCCGCAGGCGTAAGCGTCACTTTTACGTTTCCGACCTCAAAGGCTTCATGAATGTCATGTCCCTTCCCGTCAATATCCATCGCCTTCATCAGCGACGCCACATAATGCGGTGAGTGGAACTCCTTAACAACAGGCGCAATTTCACTGCAGGTAGCCCTGCTGAAATGGTCGTTGTCGCTGTGGGTTATAAGCAAAGCATCAAGTTTGGGGATCTCATCAGCTGCAATCGGCATCTCGATCAGAAGCGGCATGTCGAAGCCCTTAAGCAACGGATCTATCATTAGAGTAGTCCCCCTGCTGTTGATGAAAGCACCTGAATTTCCCAGCCAGCGAACTTCAGTGTGATTTATCATGCCGAATGCCTTCTCATCAAATCTTAACGTTGCCGGAGCCTTAGCCTGTCTCTTTTCCATTTTTTTCTCTCCTTTCTAAATCAATCAATGCGCTTTAATTTCCTGTTAAATGTACAATCACCAGTCAAATGATGCTCTCACTTTGTCTTGACAATATCCAGCTCTTCACCTGCCAGCTGCAAAAGCTGTTCAACGAACAGCCTCGTGGCTGTATTGAAGATACGGTTCTTCTTCCATGCCACCACATGTCCGGAGGTCTTAGCCGGTGCGAAAGGAATGAACCTGATCCCTTCCTTTGGCCTTATCAGATAAGCTCCTTCTATGGTGACAATATAGCCAAGCTTCCTTTCAGCAAGCAGAATAGCGTTCGTCAGAAGGTTCACCGAAGCGGCTATATTCAGCTGTCCGCTGCCTATGCCAAGCCAGTCTGCGATCTCTTCCTTCACAATTGTGCGCCTCGGTACTATAAGCGGCAGATCAAGCAGGTCATTTACATCTATTGATTCCTTCACTGCAAGCTTATCGTCACTCCTCATCACCAGGCCCCATCTGTCAGTTACCTTCAGCCTCATGAAGTCATACTTTGAAGTCTCGACAGGCTCAACCAGGATCCCTATATCAAGTGCGCCCGAGTCAAGCTTCTCCCTTATGTCATCTCCGTTTGCCGTATAGACTTCATACCTTACAAGCGGATATCTATCGGAGAATTCAGCCATGGCTTCAGACAAAAGGAGCGAGGCCATTGATTCAACGCAGCCTATTGAAATGACTCCTCCAACAAGCTGGTTCTCATCGGAAATTTCCCTTTCGGCCTTCTCGAGGAGCGTGATGATCTCCCTTACCCTTTGCTGAAAAAGTATTCCACTTTCAGTAAGCGCAATCTTTCGCTTCCCTCTCAAGAACAGCGGAGTCCCAAGCTCCTCCTCCAGCTCCATTAGCTGCCTGCTCAAGGTAGGCTGGGTGATATGGAGCACCTCTGCCGCCTTCGTTATGTTGCCTTCACTTGCTACAGCGAGGAAATATTTGAGGACACGTATATCCATGACGCACCTTCTTTCTCAGATGAGCTTGAATGATTTCCATTTTCCGCTCCTATACCTATGGTACATCAGAAGCGCCCTTATGCACCAGTCCCCTGCCATGGCAAAAGCGATTCCAATTACTCCAAGGTTAAGCCAGATACCCAGAATGACAGACAGCACTACTCTCACCACTACTGTCGTGAACAGGGATACGTACATGGTATATTTGACATCTCCTGCCGCCCTAAGTCCGTTGGAGAATGGCGCCGCCACAGGGAATGCCACTGAATTGAAGATGTTATGGATGAGCACAAGTATGAACACCAGCTGCTTTGTGGAAGCCGGAAGGTCGTAGAGCCTCAGGATAAGCGGAGTAGCCAGCAGTATGGCTCCATTCCACAGGACTGATGACACGAAGGTTATCTTCAGAAGCTTAGTCATGTAGTAATCCGCTGCTCCGGTATCCTTCGAACCCATGCTCTGGCCTACGACGGTTATGAATGCAGGCGCCATTGCGACTCCCACAAGCGCAGAGAGTGACCAGAAGCTCTGGGCGACTCCGTTTGCAGCAATCTGGCTTGTCCCGAACAATGCGGTGATGCTTGAGAGTGCAACCTTTGCCAGCTGGAACAATCCGCTTTCTATGCTGTTTGGCACCGCGATCCCGAGTATCCTCTTTATCATGTCCCTGCTCCAGCTGAAGATATGCTGAAGGCTGAGTGCCACTGAATTGTTCTTCGAAAAGCAGAGCGCGATGATCACGACAGCCGCAAATACCCTTGATATGAATGAGGGCCAGGCTACTCCGGCCACTCCTGCCTTAAGAACGAATATGCCGATCGCATTCCCTATTACATTTATGATGTTCATAAGAAGGGATATGTACATCGTGACCCTTGTCATCCCCATGCTCCTGAAAAGCGCAGCGCCTGCGTTATAGAGGGCTAGTGCGATGAACGAGTATGCTGAGATCCTCAGGTAGGTTACGCTTGCTTCCATTACGGCACTGTCAACGCTTCCGAATAGAAGCTGCAGTATCTGCCTGTTGAACAGAAGCACAAGTATCGTGGAGGCTGCAGAAGCCAGTGCAGCGAGCGTAACCATCTGGCTTGCGGCTTGGCTCCCCTTTTCCTTGTCCCTGCTCCCCACATAATGGCTTACGACTACTGCCCCGCCGGAAGCGAGTGCAGTGAATATGTAGATGAATATCGTATAGAACATGTTGACGAGGGATACTCCTGAAACCGCCGATTCTCCTGCATAGCTAACCATCAGGGTGTCAGCTATTCCCACCGACATGACCAGCAGCTGTTCAACGAAAAGCGGAAGAATGAGATGCTTCAGGTACTTGTTGGAAAAAAGCTTTCTGCTCTCATCTATTTGCATTTTTGGTTCAATCATCTTGGAAATCAGATTCATTTTTAACCCTCCTTGTCTCAGGATCATCCTACCAGAAAAAAGAAAAAGAATAAAATACCTATAATAAATAGTTTATTATGCTTTTTAAGCATTATAATCCTTTTGCAAATCCGAAAACTAATCACATTCACCATCAGTGTCTTATATCTATGTCTGCAAATCCTGTAAATATGTTCTCCCGGATATTAGAGAAGCCTGTTTTCTTCATATTGTTGACACTTTTCTGATATAATATCGGTGAAGTAAGAATACAGCAAGGCAGGTCAAGACAGACCTTCGCCAGCTTTTTGAGGTGCGTTTATGAAGAGATTTACAGCTGCCATAGCGGCTTTGACACTATCAATTTTCATAGTTACCTTCTCAGTGGCAGCAGTCCTAAACTTCAGGCCTGCCTACTATCTTCAGATACCGAAGATAGCAGCTGAAAATCCGAAGTACACTGAGGAGACCATTAGGACCAACTACGACATACTCATCGACTACCAGAGCCCGTTAGGTCCTGACAAGCTTGTTCTCGACGGGATTCCCATGTCAGAGAGCGGTGAATTCCATTTCTATGAGGTCAGGCTCATATTCAACAAGGTATTCTGGGCCATGACAATTACCTTCCTTCTTTCAATAGCCTTCTTCATTGGCTTCAAAAGAAAGAGGGACCTTGGCTACATGAAATGGTCGGGACTGCTGACAGTCCTCATCCCTTTTGCCCTTGCAATACCCTTCATTCTGGACTTCTCCACGGCTTTCGTGGTATTCCATGAATTGGCATTCTCCAATGACTTCTGGCTCTTCGACCCTGCGGTAGACCCGATAATAAACATACTGCCTGAATGGTTCTTCATGCAGGAGGCGTTCCTCATAATCGGCCTGATCCTTATTCTTGCTGTCATACAGCTTGCAATTGGCTTCAGAAAGGGCAAGGATGAGAGGATAAGCTACGATCCAAGGAACTTCATGCTGAAATAAAAATGATGAAAATAGAAATGGAGCATCCGTCCTGGATGCTCCATTTCCATATTATCGTTCTTACTTATGTTACTGTGCTCAATCGTACGATGTATCCTACTCGACCTTCACCTTGTTTTCCCTCGCATTGTAGAAAAGGTACTGCTGGGCGAAGCCTGACAGGCTTCCAAACTTGTCCTGGCCGAACTCCCTGGTCTTCGGAAGCGACATTTCTGGCGCCTTGTAGAAGAAGCTCATGGCTTTCTTCACCCATACGTCAACCGGGAACGCTTCCTGCTTGCCCATTGAAAAGAGCATTATGCAGTCCGCCACCTTGGGGCCAACGCCGTCAAAGCACTGCAGCGCATTGTGGCAGAGCCTGTGTGGCAGTGAAGCAATCCTGTCGAGGCTTTGCTCAAGGCTCAGAGCTTCATCGTCAGAAAGCTTCCTTGTCAGTGATTCCCTTTCAAGGCACTCAGCCTCGTATACGGCCATGACGGTCCTGTGGACATACTTTGCCCTGAAGCCTATGCCTATCCCTCTCAGGTCCGCTTCTGAAGCCTTAGACAGCTGCAGAGGACTTGGGAAGGCATAGTAGGTGCTCCCGTTGTAGAAAATGGGTGTTCCCCACTTCTCTGAAATCTTTGCAACAGCAGCCTTTATCCTCGGTATGCCGTTGTTCGCTGAAATTATGAAGGATATCAGTGTCTCGAAGGGCTCCTGGTTGAGGATCCTTATCCCGTGTCCGAACTCGACCGATTCCTTCAGGAGAGGATCCTTCGACAGCTCATCCTTTATCGGGCCGTATTCCCTCTTCAGGTCGAAGTAGTCCTCGAAGATAGACCTGAAATCCTCCTCATTTACGTTGTGAAGGAGTATTCCAGTGTCTTCCTCGCTTACCTCCAGGACCTTTCCCCTGACAACGCCAAGGTATCTGCCCTCATTGACCATATCCCACCTGAAGCACTGTCCGCATTCGAATATGTGCTTTGGCTTGAAATTCCTGACCCCTATAAGCTTAAGCCCGCCGTCAGACGGCTCCAGATGATTGTAGTCCATTGTTACCTCATGTACTTCTCTTTGATGTACTTGTCTATTCCGGCTGCTGCCTTTCTTCCTGCGCTCATTGCGAGGATAACCGTAGCAGAGCCTGTGACCGCATCGCCGCCTGCAAATATGCCTTCCCTCGATGACTCTCCTGAAGATTCGTCTATGAGTATGCAGCCATGCCTGTTGGTGTTTATACCTTCTGTGGTTGAAGCTATGAGCGGATTAGGGCTTGTTCCAAGGCTCATTATCACGCTGTCGCACTCTATGTCGAATTCCGAGCCCTTCATTTCGACAGGCCTTCTTCTGCCTGATTCGTCTGGCTCCCCAAGCTCCATCCTTACGCATCTCAGTCCCTTTACCCAGCCTTTTTCATCTGCAAGTATCGCAACCGGATTGACAAGAAGGTTGAATATGACACCCTCCTCCTTGGCATGGTGGACTTCCTCAATCCTTGCCGGAATCTCCTTTTCTGATCTCCTGTAGACTATGTATGCTTCAGCTCCAAGCCTCACAGCAGTCCTTGCAGCATCCATTGCCACGTTTCCTGCGCCTACAACGGCGACCTTCTTGCCCATTGTAATAGGCGTGTCGTAGTCGTTCCTGAATGCCTTCATGAGGTTTGCCCTTGTAAGGTACTCGTTTGCTGACATTACTCCATTGGAGTTCTCCCCAGGTATTCCCATGAATTTCGGAAGACCTGCTCCCGAGCCTACGAAAACTGCCTTGAAGTCCTCATCCCTGAACAGCTCCTCAATGGTTACCGTCCTTCCGATTATGACGTTGGTCTCAAGCTTCACTCCGAGCTTCTTCAGAAGGTTGATCTCTTCCCTTACGACCGCTTCCTTCGGAAGCCTGAACTCAGGGATACCATATACAAGGACTCCTCCCGGCTCATGGAGAGCTTCGAATATGGTCACATCGTAGCCCATCTTCGCAAGGTCACCTGCGCAGGAAAGCCCTGCAGGTCCGCTTCCGATGACAGCAACCTTCATGCCGTTTGCCGGCTGCTTCTCTGTGAACTCTATGTTGTTCTGCCTTGACCAGTCAGCTACGAATCTCTCGAGCTTGCCTATGTTCACGGCTTCCCCTCTAAGGCCTACTATGCAATCGCCCTCGCACTGCTCCTCCTGCGGGCATACCCTTCCGCATACCGCAGGGAGGCAGCTTGACCTTGCTATTACCTTTGCTGCCTCTCCAACGTTGCCGTCCTTTAGCTCCCTGATGAATCCGGGGATATCTATGGCAACGGGACATGCAGGCACGCACTTCGGCTTCTTGCAGTTAAGGCATCTCTCAGCCTCTGACATCGCCTCTTCCATATTGTAGCCGAAGCTTACCTCACTGAAATTCCTTTTCCTTACCTCCGGGTCCTGTTCCCTTACCGGTACCTTATTTAGTCTCATTCAAAGCCTCCGTATAGTCACACTTTTCCTTGTGCTCCCTTTCTTTGTTTTCCTGAAGGATTACCTTCTTGCCTTCAACAGTCTTGTACATCGCCTGACGCCTCATGGCTTCATCGAAGTCTATGAGGTGGCCGTCGAACTCAGGACCGTCCACGCAAGCGAACTTTACCTTTCCATCGATCGTGACCCTGCAGGCACCGCACATTCCTGTGCCATCAACCATAATGGGGTTAAGGGAAACTATCGTATGTATTCCAAGCTCCTTTGTGAGCTTGGCAACGAACTTCATCATGATCATCGGCCCTATTGCCACGCAGACGTCATAGCTCTTTCCCTCGTTCTCCACAAGTGCCTTTATGCGGTCTGTAACCATGCCCTTGAAGCCGTAGCTTCCGTCATCAGTGCATATGTATAGGTTGGTGCAGGCACCCCTCATCTTGTCCTCAAGTATAAGCGTCGATTTGCTCTTTGTTCCAAGCACGACATCAACATCCACGCCCATCTTGTGAAGGAACTTGATCTGAGGATATACAGGAGCGGTTCCGACTCCGCCTGCCACAAACAATATCTTCTTCTTCTTCAGCTCCTCCACATCTTCACATACAAATTCCGAAGGATTCCCGAGAGGACCCACGAAATCATGCAGATATTCACCTTCATTGAGAGCGGCAATCTTCTTGGTTGAATCACCAAGTGTCTGGAAAACTATGGATACAGTTCCCTGTTCCCTGTCATAGTCGCATATCGTAAGCGGTATCCTCTCACCCTTCTCCCCGGCCTTGACTATCAGGAACTGTCCCGGCTTGGCTGATTTGGCTACCCTTGGTGCACAGACATCCATCCAATAGATGTTTTCAGTAAGCTCTTCCTTTTTTGTTATAAGATACATCACACTACCCCTTATCCCTTGATACTTTATTCTACCATACCTGAAGCTCTGCACATTAATTGAGATATTATGCAAAGCATACCCGTTACCAATAAATTTTACGACTTTTTTATCGTTTTGACTACAGTTTTGCTGATTTTCATTATTAATCGTTGTCATTCATTACTTTACATTCC
This sequence comes from Clostridiaceae bacterium UBA6085, assembly GCA_002428605.1. GTDB lineage: Bacteria > Bacillota > Clostridia > Clostridiales > Clostridiaceae > Youngiibacter. Next base: position 31,220 of record DIXH01000022.1, on the reverse strand, counting down.
ATTAGGATCTCTTGATAATGGAAGGCTGCTGCTGTAGAAATTCTACTTAGGGAATGGAAAAGGACAGGAGGAATCGCACAATTCCAGCCTGTCCTTTTATTGAATACTTATTTCGCCTTCTGCTCGTTCATCAGATAAACAAGTGTCAGCATGCTCTCAAGGAGATGTACATTCTCGACCGATACGTCCTCAGGTACGTCAAGGTCAACCGGAGCAAAGTTCCAGATCCCCTTTATCCCGTTCGATACGAACAGGTCGGCTATCTTCTGGGCTGTGTTCGCAGGAACGCATATGATTCCGATGTCTACAGAATTCTTGGAGAGGAACACATCGATGTTGTCAACATCCTCTATCTCAATGTCCTTTATCCTCACGCCTATGAGCTTTGGATTGGTATCAAAGATACCCTTCAGGTTGAAGCCAACCTTCTCGAATCTCGAGTAGTTTGCAATTGCCTGACCTATGTTTCCGGCACCGACTATTATCGTGTTGTATTCCTTGTCAGTACCGAGGATCTTCCCTATCTCATTGTAGAGCTCCTTCACATTGTATCCGTACCCCTGCTGTCCGAATCCACCAAAGCAGTTGAAGTCCTGCCTTATCTGTGATGCGGTGAATCCTATCTTGTCGCTTAGCTCCTTTGATGAAATCCTGTCAACGTCGTTCCTGAGAAGTTCAGCCAGATGTCTGTAATATTTCGGCAATCTCTTTATGACCGCCATTGATATGTCTCTCTTTTTGTCCATCTTACACCCCTATGTTAGATAATTTATTAACGATATAATACCATATTATCTGCATACTTGTGCACCTTTTTATCAAAGAAATTCTCGGATTTTTAAATAAATGCAAAAAATCCAAATATCGAACACTTTTAAACCTACATTGTTAATTTTTAACTATCATTTTTAACAAAACATCAACCAATTTTCACAAGCACTTTGGTTAATTGTCATTCCGCTGACGGCTCAGGTGCAAATATGTCTGAAACAGCCTTAAGGACAAGGCTTTGCTGCATCCCATACCCGATTATGGCTTCGCCGTCGCCTTCCTGAACACCATAGTTCGCGAAGTAGCTGTGGTTGCCGCCTGGAACCTCTACCTTTACATAGTCTTTCCCAAGCCTTGTGTCAGCAGCACCAAGCGCTGCACGGTCGACTATCCTGTCCTCAGTTCCGATAAGCGATTGAACCTTGATGCCTGCCGCAGTAAGGTCTGTCTTATCATCAGGATATGAGGCAAGGAGTATAAGCCCCTTTATTCCTTCAGGATTTTTCACTATGAAACGTGAAGCTGCCACACCGCCAAGTGAATGGCCTATTATGACCCATTCTGTGACCTCGGTGTTTTCCTCCATGATCCTTTCCGCTCTTCCTGTTCCAAGGATCGCAAGCCTAAGAGGCATCTTGGCGACATATGCGTCATAGCCCTGCTCTGATATGCTCTTGGCAAGGAGCGCATAGGCTTTCTCGTCAACCTTTCCGCCCGGGTATATTATGACGCCCCTGTCCGTACCTTCCACGTCAAACACGATATCGCCCTTCTCATTTATAACCCCTGATTCAAGTGCCTCCAGAGCCGTCACGGAGGCCCTGTAGTAGTCAGATGACCATATGTAGCCACCTACCGCCCCGAACACGACCAAAACGAAAATAACCTTAAATATGGCTAAAGTGGCCTTGCTTCTTCTTTTTCTCTCCCTTACCTTTTCCATGAAAGTATGATTCTCCCTTCGCTTTCTCTAGACCCATTCCATTATACAACACGAACCTGACGCTGTACTCATCTTAAAATATGATTATGTTTCTGTCATTGCGCCAATATTGCATTAAATTGTGATAAAATCTACTTAAGTCTGCAGGGCATGCCATAGTGCATCACTTTGACTTCACTATAAAAGACAATACCGAAGGCGACCTCGAGGTGGAACATGAAAGGCAGGATACTTGAAAAAGACAAATATATATTCCTTAAGCGACCTGCCATGGAGATCTATCACAAGAGTGAGATAGAGAGCAGGGAGCGTCAGATATCCCTCATGAAAAGGGAATTCATCCAGCACAAGCTTAGTCTCATGAAGCTCACTCAAGAACTACCTGATGAGAGGACAAGGAATCTTCTTCTTAACATAGCGTTGATAGTGTCAACTGAAGAGACGCTTGTAAGTGACTTTCTTTCATCACGCAGGCTGCCCTTCAAGCGGATCTCAAAAGTCGTTGAAGAGCCTGTATTCTTCCTTCAGAAGCACGAACATTATCTCACCGCCTATGTCCTCCTTTTCTGCAGCGGAAAATACCCTCTGGTGACAAGGTATCTGCAGTTCGCTGAAAAGGGCCAGGGAGACAGCTTCCAGAAGGACCAGAGGATATTCACAGGAATAGCACTAAAGAAACATAAGGACAAGACAATGATCCTGACCAGCCAGGGTGAGTTCCTGGCAATAACCGGGTCAGATTCCGGAATCGGTGAAATAACCACAGGCAGGATCGCCAACACGAGGAACCATCTCAGGATCCCTCTTGTGATCTTGACTGTGCTCCTTGCTTTCTTCCTCCTTATTTCGTACAACATGTCAAAGACCATTGCAACGACAGTCAGGATATCAGCCGGCGGACTTGTTCAGCTGCAGTTCAACGAGCTTGGTACAATGCTTGCATCAAGGGCTGAGAACTCAAGGGGAACAAGCATGCTTGAGAATGCTGTCTTCGACAGGAAGGACATTGATACGGCTGTCGGTGAGATAATTGAGCAGGCATACATCAGGGAATACATCAGGGAAGGCGACGAGATAACGATCCTTATCTCAGGTGAAGCTCTTCCATCAGACTTCTTCACATCTGGAAGGACCCATGACCGGATCATGAGCTACCAGCTCAAGTACAAGATAAACAACCTGGGAAACCTTATGAGCATTGAGCCGACATCAACAAAATAAATAAAGGACTGCCTTTCGATAAGACAGTCCTTGTCCTTGTCATTTTCAGTTACAGCTTTAGCCTTTGTAGAGCTCCTCGAATGCGCCTTCCTCAAAACCTACCATGTACTTGTCATCAACAAAGATCGTCGGTACGCTTCTTACTCCAAGTGCTATGAGCTCCTTCCTGAATTCAGGCTTTGTAGTGCTCTTCTCCTCATATGCTATCCCGTGCTCGTTGAAGTACTCCTTTGCAAGATCACAGTATGGACACGTCTGCGAAGTATATATTACAACCTTCTTCTCCATCTTTTTCCCTCCATTTTTAAACAGGCGACATATGGCGCCAAAATAATTGTGCATTCCACCTAAAATGATTGTATACTATGTAATGAAATTTGTCTAATGTACAAAGATTAAATTTTGATAAATTAAATTGTGCAAAATATTTATAGATGGTGATCGAATGGAACTTAAAAGGCTAAACAAGGCAATATCAGATACAGGCTTCTGTTCCCGCAGGGAGGCTGATTCACTCATAGATGCAGGAAGGGTAAGGGTCAACGGAAGTCCCGCACTCATGGGCATGAAGGTGTCTTCAGAGGATGAGATCACAGTGGATGGGAAGACAGTATCGAGGAAGCCCCCCATGGTCTACATAGCCCTCAACAAGCCAAGAGGCATAGAATGCACTACAGACAGAAGGACAAGGGACAATATCGTGGACTTCGTGAAGCACAAGGAAAGGATATTCCCTGTAGGAAGGCTTGACAAGGATTCAGAGGGCCTGATCCTCATGACCAATGACGGGGACATAGTGAACAAGATCCTGAGGGCCAGGAACAACCATGAGAAGGAGTATATCGTAAAGGTCGAAAGACCCTTTGACGATGCTTTCCTGCGAAAGATGTCAAAAGGGGTACCGATCCTCGATACGGTCACAAGGGAATGCCATGTCGAAAGGATGAGCAAGGATACCTTCAGGATAATACTGACCCAGGGTCTCAACAGGCAGATCAGAAGGATGACGGAATACCTGGGCTACAGGGTCGTATCCCTTAAAAGGATAAGGATCATGAACTTAACCCTGGGTTCACTTGAGACCGGCAAGTGGAGGAACCTTTCACCACTGGAGCTCAAGGGACTTGATGAGCTTCTCAAGGATTCGGAAAAGACCTATACCCCATAGGAATTCAAGCCCAATAGTACATCCGTTCAGTTTTCAACATTGTGCACATTTGCCTGTGGATAACTTGTGGAGATGCTGTTTCTATCCTCTGGAAAGCAGTTTGATGACCAAACTGTCCCAAAGCTACATGCTGCTCTTACCATGATTTATCCACAGCTATCCACATTAACCGGTGCAGAACCTGTGGATAACCTGTTGCAGTTGTGGGTAGGTTATGGGGATAACCAAAGGCTTGTCCACAATGCTCAGTCCAGCTCCTCTTCGAAAAGTCCAGGTTTATGATTTCAAAAAAAGCATTCATTAAAAAGCATCCTAAAATCCCTCCCCGGCAATTTGCAGGGGAGGGATTTCTGCTTTTGGCTATTATGTTTTTTAATAAATTCAGCCTTTAGTCCAAATTGATCCGTCTTATGAAGCACTTGTTGCCAAAAGCCAATCTCTTGTATGTGAAAAAAGGAACAGGTTCTACTGTTCCCCTCGGTTTTGATCTTAAACTTCTTGCTCTTAATTAATTTCCCAGGGGCAGCCTGACTGTGAAAACTGCTCCATTGCCTGTATTTGATGCTGTTATGCTTCCTCCGTGCTTCTCAACCGCCGTGGATGCAATTGACAGTCCTATGCCATGGCTTCCTGCCCTCCCCTTGTAGAACCTTTCAAAGATATGAGGAAGGTCCTTTTCAGAGATCCCGTCGCCATCATCAATGATCCTGATTGCCCCGAAGTCGCCTTCCCTGACAAGTGATACCTGGACCCTTGACTTCGAGTACTTTGCGGCATTGTTAAGGATGTTGTCAAGCGCCCTCAGTATTTCCTCGGCAACCACATCAGCCTTCATTCCCTTTTCCATCTGTGTTATCGTAAGCTCCCTGCCGCTTTTCCTGAAGAATGTGGAAGTCCTTTCGATTGATTCCATTATCAGGTCTTCAAGCAGGCTCCTGGTCTTTTCCTGATGCCCTTCACCCCTTGACTCCATCTTGGATAGGAAAAGTATATCCTCCACAAGCCTGTTAAGCTTCTCGCTCTCAGCCACGATGACATCGCTTGCTTCCTCTGGCGTGAACACCCCGTACTTTATACCTTCAGCATAACCCTCGATGGATGTCAGCGGAGTCTTGAGCTCATGGGAGACGTTCTGGAAGAATGTCTTCTGGGCTTCGTTGTAATCTGAGAGCTTGGCTGAAGCCTCATTTAGGCTCATGTTCAGGTCAGCAAGCTCCTTCTCTGTGAAATTGAAGTCCTCATGGGTAAAATCACCGTTCCCTATTCTCCTTGAGAGTCCCTGAAGCTTGTATATGGGCTCCACGATACCATTTGAGAGGAACAGTACGAACACGACCGTTATCGCCAGTGCAAAAAGGATCACAAGCCTCAGTATCCCCTGGAAGCGGTCGGTAATGCCCTGGAACTTCGCGATGCTGATGTACATGAGCAGATATTCGTCGCCGGCATCTGTAAGCTTTGCTGACTTCACGAAATATGCTCCGTCTGAAGTATCGACCCTGGTAGCAGAGCTCACATCGAGTGAAACCTTGTTGTCCTTAGCCGCCTCAGCCACAAGCCTTGCTGACCTGTCAGTAAGGGTGTTTTCCTGGACTATTTCAAGGTCCTTGTCAACTATTATGGCATCCACATCCGACAATACGTTGCCCTGCCTTATCATCATGGAATATTCCATGGACCTCATGCCACGACCCATTCCCATCCCGTTTCTCGAGATAACTGTCTCATATGCATCCTCAAGCTGCCTTTTTGCTTCATTGATCGAATACTGCCTGCCAGCCAACCCGAAGGCGACCGCGACCATGATCAGCACAAGCGCCATGGCTGCTGAAAAATATACGAGTATCTTAGTCCTGATGCCTCTCTTAGCCATCATGCATCCCTCTTTCTGAGCCTGAAGCCGAAGCCCCAGACAGTCTCGATCTGGGCATCACTGTCCGAAATCTTCTTTCTGAGCCTCTTCATGGTGTCGTCAGTAACCCTTGTCTCGACTGCGGTAGCATAGCCCCACACCTTGTCAAGCAGCTCATCCCTCGAAACCGCCCTGTGCTGGTTGTCTACAAGGTACTTCAGAAGGCTGTATTCGTTTGGTGCAAGGTCAACGGTCCTGCCCTTGACCTTTACCTCCTTCTTCTGGTTCTCAATTACGATGTCGAGGAACACAGACTGCTCAACTCCCTGGTCTTCCCTGTCAAGCTCCACCCTTCTAAACATTGCCCTTATCTTCATTACCAGCGCCATCGGACTGAAGGGCTTGGTCATGTAGTCATCGCTGCCAAGTGTTATTCCCGCTATGAAATCGGCATCCGAGGTCTTGGCAGTCAGTATTATAATAGGCACCCTGCTGATGCTCCTCAGCTCCTGCGTAATTGCAAAGCCGTCCCTTCCGGGCATCATGATGTCAAGCACCACAAGGTCCGAAGGCTTCTCCCTGAAGGCTGAAAGCAGGGCTTCCCCGTCACCGAAGGTGACAACCTCATAGCCCTCCTTCTCAAGAAAGGACTGTATGAGCTTCCTTATGTTCTCTTCGTCATCTGCGGCATATATGAGTCTTCCCATCTCAACCTCCAAAAATACTGTCTTTACTTGATTCTAAACCATTCTTTCCAACATTTCATCCGGGATGTCGGAAATAACCCGGATATTGAAAATACCTCTGGAGACCAGAGGTATTTGTCATGCTATTTGGTTCTATAGGTCGCCGTCTGGTGCGTTGTAGTATCCGCAGCCGGCTCCTCTGAAGCCGCCCCTGCCGCCTCTTCCGCCGCCTCTGCCGAATAGTCCGAGGATCTCGTCAGCTATGCTCTTTATCTCTGCTTCTGTGTCAGTTTCAGGCTTGTCTAGTTCAGCTATAAGAGCATCTGCCTCTGCCAGGAACTCAAGTCCTCTTGGTGTCACATCAGTGACTCCAAGAACTTCATGCATCTTGTCCCTGAGGGCTTCAAGCTTTTCAATGTTAGCTTCCTTCTGTGTCTTGTATGCAGGATATGCTGCAAGTATCTTAGACTTGTCCGCTTCTTCAAGTGCTCCTACCAGAGCGTCTCTGACTTCCTGTGTCTCATCATAGAACTCGTCCCTCAGGTCGATCATCTCTTCCCTGATTTCCTGAAGCTCAGCTACCTGCGCATCGGTCAGGTCCTGGTAGTTTCCAGCCTGTCCGCCCATCATGCCGCGCCCGCCTGACATCATTCCGCCGCGTCCGCTTTTCCAACCACTTCCAAGGAACTGGTTCTGCTGTGGAACCTCCGTCTCAGTTTCAGCAGCAAGTGCCTTTGATCCTAAGAATGCCATTGCTCCGATTCCCATCACAACTGCTAATGCAGCCGCTATTACTTTCTTGTTCATCATCATCTCTCCCTTTCATTTTTGAAGCTATCTGCTTCCCTTGTAGAAACTATACCATCTCTCTGATTCAATAATACCCCTAAATCTCAGTGAAGACTGTGGCATAATTGTGGTAACTGAAATTCTTCATTTTTCATAATGGTGTTGACAACATTCCATTTCTGCCTTATAGTAACAATTGTATTTAATCCCGAGCAGAATAATCGGATTACATTGACGAGAAGAGTAGTTCCAGGCGATGTCTACAGAGAAGGAACCCCATGGCTGAGAGGGATCCCATACGTAGCAGGAATGAAATGCATCTCTGAGTACTGGATCGAAGACTAGTAGACTCCAGCGGGTATGCCCGTTACAGCATTGAGGTATGTTTGTACCGATAATGAGTTTGGGAAGATCCTTGTGATTTTCCTTAAACAGAGTGGAACCGTGGAAGCTTGACTTTCGCCTCTGTATGAGGCGGGAGTCTTTTTGTTTTTCGGCCGGAAACCAAAAGACTCTTTAGCCTGGTGAAACTGCCTGGGATTTCAAATTAAGGAGGAAGAAATGAACACAACATATATTATCGTAAATATCCTTGTACTGTCAGCAATACTCTACGGACTTTACACAATGCAGAAAAGGCACTTTTCGTTCACAGCACGGACCATGACAGCACTTGGTGCAGGTCTGGTCTCAGGAGCAGCACTTCAGTACATCTTCGGAAGCGGCTCAGAGGTCGTAAAGGAGACAATGACCGTTCTTGGAATAGCAGGAAATGGCTACGTAAGGCTTCTTGGAATGATCGTGATCCCCCTTGTCTTCGTCGCGATAACAACGGCCATCGTGAAGCAGGACACAAACAGCCTCAAGAAGAGCGCAGGTTCAGTCATTGCAGTTCTGCTGATAACCACCGCGATTTCAGCGGCCATAGGCATAGCAGCGGCCCTGATCTTCGGCCTCGACTCAAGCACACTGATATCAGGACAGGCTGAAGCAGCAAGGAGCGAAGCCCTAATAAAGGCACTCGCTGATTTCCAGGCAAGGCCCATAGCCGACCAGATAACTGAGATCATACCGAGGAACATCTTCTACGCCATGACAGGTCAGGGAAGCTCAGCTACCCTTTCTGTAGTATTCTTCTCGGCATTCCTCGGACTCGCCACCATATCCCTCAGGAGGAAGAAGCCTGAGACCGCTGAGAGCTTCACAGCGTTCCTTTCGATGCTGAATGACATAGTGATGAAGATGGTGACAATGGTCCTCAGGCTTGCGCCCTATGGAATATTCGCCCTCATCACAAAGTTCGTCGCAACCTCCAACCTCACTGAGATAGCAAGGCTTCTCCAGTTCGTTGCAGCCTCATATGCAGCCATTGCTGTCATGTTCCTGGTTCACCTTGCGATAATCGCCACAAGCGGTTTAAATCCCCTCACGTTCCTCAGGAAGTCATCAGGTCCCCTGTCCTTCGCCTTCTCATCAAGGTCAAGCTCAGGCACGCTTCCACTCAACGTGGAAACGCAGGTCGGAAAGCTTGGTGTATCCCAGGGAATAGCAAACCTGTCAGCCTCACTTGGCACCAGCATCGGGCAGAACGGTTGCGCAGGGATCTACCCGGCCATGCTGGCAGTAATGATAGCGGTAGGTACCGGTATTCCAATTGACGCTGCCTTTATAGTGAAGCTCATAGTGATCACTGCCATCAGTTCCTTTGGCATAGCCGGAGTCGGCGGCGGAGCCACATTCGCAGCCCTCACAGTCCTCTCCTCAATGGGACTGCCTGTTGGCCTGGTGGGACTCCTGATTGCAATTGAGCCGCTCATAGACATGGCCAGGACTTCACTCAACGTTTCAGACTCGATGGTTGCAGGTGTTGTCACAGCAAGGCGACTTGGCGAGCTGGACCTTGATATTTACAACAGCAGTGACAAGGAAGAAATAACAGCATAGCTTAAAGGAGCTGTCCTCACCTCTTTGGTGGCGGACAGCTTTTTTGTTCCCGCATTTTAAATACCAGCTTCTTACTGAAATATGTCTAGCAAACTGAGCATAATAATCGTAGATGCGTACACAGATAGTTCCAGCATAAGAGCTTCATTGATAGCAATTTTGGCCTGACACTGGATACTTGTTGGCTTCTGATGAGTAAATGTACAAAGTATTATTGAACAAAGTTATCATATATGATAACATCTGATTAGGGAAGGATCCATTGAGGTGACATTTTGGCATACGATGTAGAATTCTACCAAAAAGAAAACGGTGAGATCCCATTACTGGATTTTCTGGAATCCTTACCTCCTAAACTGAGGGCAAAACTTTTCGGGAAATTGAACTGCTCAAGGAGCATGGGCCAAACCTTAGGGAACCTTACACTAAACCAATTAAAGGGTCTGATAATCGAGGTATATTTGAGCTCAGAGTCAAGTTTTCAACTGACATCTCCAGAGTATTATATTTTTCTTATACCGGTAGAGCATTTGTCTTACTCCATGGCTTCGTAAAGAAAACTAATTCCACTCATTCGAGAGAAATTGACAAGGCCAGAAAATATAAAGAGGATTACGAAAGAAGGCGTAACTATGAATAAACTTGAAGTGAAAAAAAGGACTGCCGGGGTAAAGCTTGAAGATATCAAAGCTCAACTCATGAAGGATGCTGAATTCCAGGAAGAATATGATCGGCTTAAACCAAGATATGAGCTTATCTCTCAGATTATCGAGGCAAGAAAAAGCATGAAGATAACCCAGGAGGAGCTGGCAAAAAGAGCTGGTACCAGGAAATCCAATATCTCCAGACTTGAAAGCGGCTCATATAATCCTTCACTTGATTTCCTTGCAAAAATCGCAAAAAGCTTAGGTAAGGAAATACACATTGAGATTCGCTGATCATTTTCAAACTGGGATGGCTGCTTATAATTCGGACCTTAAATGCAGATGTTCAAGATGACACTTCTACAGAGGTGTCTTTTTCACCAGCAAATCCAGAATATACATAACAAACTACCAGTACGAATACTTACACCTTGTTCCTGAAGTGATGGTTGTAAGAGTTCAAAAAATTCACTTCAAATTCATCGACCAGGTATTCGAAATCGAATATCCTCTTCTTTCATGTCAACATAAGGTAAAGATTTTCTGACAGTCCTATAGCCTTAACCAGGACCAGATAAACTGCTGTTGTAACAAATTTTATCTTGTAGCATAATTAAGAAAATATAGAATAAAACAGACTGCATCAGTACAACACTACAGAAAATTGGAGTAATGGAGGATGGTTTAGTTGAACAGTCAGCTTCAAGGATACCCCATGGCAATACTAGGATTGGTATTCCTGCTTTATAATGCGCTTAGCTACATCTTTGGTTGGGAAAGCCGAAACAGAGCATTTACGATTTTGGGACTGCTTTTTGCTGTAATTGTATGAAACAGAAGGTTGTGAAGCATATGGAAGTTGTTTCAATTAAAAAGTCTCCAGTATACAAGGAATCAGCGATCAAGTATTTCCAGAGCAAGTGGGCTTCTCCTGAAAGCATGGATGTTTATGAGGACTGCATATCCAATTGCGTCACTTCACCAAGTCCCCTGCCTCAATGGTACCTGTTGATGGACAATGAGAAAATAATCGGTTGTGCCGGACTTATTACCAATGATTTCATCAGCCGTATGGATTTGTATCCCTGGGTATGCGCTCTTTACATAGAAAAAGAGTACAGGGGAAATGGTTATGGTTCCAATCTTTTGGAACAGGCAAAGAAAGATGCAAAAGAAGGTGGATTTTCTCACCTGTATCTTTGTACAGATCATATCGGATACTATGAGAGATATGGATTCAGGTATATCGGTATGGGTTTCCATCCCTGGGGTGAAAGTTCTCGGATTTATTGCGCAGGCTTATAGTTTTTTTGAAATCTTAACATTTATTACGTAATTTTAGGAAATAGCGCATTAGATTGGAGGTGTATGAAGATGAAAAAATACTTATTTAAAGAACTTATAATGGATGTATTACTGGGATTAGGTTTTATTCTTATAATTAGTCCAATAGCATTATATTGGCTTATTCATGGTAACTATGATAGATATATCTGGATTATAAGTGGACCATCCCCATTTAGTAGTTTAGGAGGAGGACCATTTCAAATATTTGTTTACACTGGGCTATTTATTATCGGGATAAGTCTAACTTTCATAGGAATAGCTTTAAAAGCAAAGGCAAGGAAACGGATATAATAGGACGTAGGCTTCCCATATTGCGAACCAAGAGATAGCTGTTGATGGAACTGAAATCACTGACCTGTGATTGCTTAATCTGCCATTGCAATTGTTACAAGTTGAAGAGGAGAAGGCTATGAAGGAGCTGCAATTTTCAATTGAAATAAATGGTGCGAAAGTAAAGGTATGGAACACATTATGGAATGATAAGACATTCCGTGACTGGGCAAATTTCATTGATGAGGGCACCTATATGGACGGTGAAATGGCAGAGGGAAAAGATGTGCAGTTCATCTCTTCTGTTAATGGCTATGGAGTTACAAGCAGGATAGAAAAGCTTGTTCCTTTTGAAACTGTTCTGTTCAGTCATATGAGTGATACGAAAGAGAGCGGGACACAGGTTAGGGAAGATGAGTGGACTGGTGGAACTGAGTCTTATTATCTTTCAGAAACAGATGGAGTTACGACATTGACTGTCAAAATGGATGTCCCGATTGAAATGGAAGAAATATTTAATGATAGGGTCCCAATGGCTTTAGTCCGCATAAGGGCATTATCTGAAGCATAGGAAGATAACGAACGCAGAACCGATCAGGTCAAAATGTCATGGATTAAAGACTTGCAATTATACGAACAAAAGGGATTCATGCGAATCCCTTTTTAAATGCCCTATAGTATTGAATCCCAATTTGACCAGTTACAGGCTTACCTGCTACTTCTTCTTTTCTTCCTTGTTCAGGTCGCAGCATTTGAGGCTTCCTGAACCGAAAGTCTTCTCATTGGACTTGCCAAGCCTGTCTATGAATTCCTTGAACCATTTCTTCACTTCAATCACCTCTGACAAAAATAATAATACCATATTATGTAGAAAATATGGAGACCTGAAAATTCTAATAATCACCTGTTTGATGTACATATTCATTCTCGATTTTCCTCTCATTTCGAAGCACAAAAAAGGAGCGCATGTTGCGCTCCTTTTCAATTCTTTGTTTTAGAATATTCCTGCAAGTCCGCCAAGTGCCATTGCTGCAAGTCCTGCTGCTGCAAGGAGTGCTGGTGTGCCCTTGAAGGCTCCGGTGTTCTCCGAGTAGTCAAGCCTCTCCATTATGGATGAGAAGACTGCAAATGCGAAGAACAGACCGATAGGTGCTCCGATGGATACTGCAAGCGCAGCCGGAAGGTCCAGTCCCTGTGCCGCATTGTCAATTGCGATATAGAATATCGCTGAGTTGACTGAAAGCAGAGGAAGTGATGCCTTAACAGACTCGTATATTTCAGGCTTCATCTTCTTTAGGATGTTCGAAACAAGCAGGACCGAAAGGACTACTACCAGAGTATATGCTATAAGGTCCAGTGACTGAAGCTTCAGCGGCTCAAGTACATACTTGAACACGAAGAAGTTAAGTATTGCTGAAACTGCCATTACCTTCATCGCTGCAAGGCCTAGCCTTGAAGCGTTTGTGAAGTTGCCGCCAGCAGCCTTTATCTGGCTCATTGACACGAATTTCGTGACAACTACGTTGTTTATGATCATGGCTCCAAAAAGGAGAGCAATAAAATCCTTCATTACTATTTTCCTCCTTCAGGTGCAGCATTGCCCTTCTTGAGAGCAAATACAGCTGAGATTAAAGAGAGGGAGATGAATGCACCGGCTGGCTGCTTGAACAGCCCAATCCTGTATGCTTCAGGTATGAAGCTGAATGAGAATACCTCTTCCCCTGACATTGGATTCAGGAACATGAGCCCGCCTGAAGCAAGGACTTCCCTGAAGATTCCAAGTATCACGAGAGCCACAAGGTATCCGAAGGCAAGCTTTGCGCCTTCCTTGATGCTAAGTCCGAAGTCTGCGTCCTTAACGAACACGCCGGCTCCGACAAGTATGACTGTATTGGTGACAAGGAGTGGAAGGAATACTCCCGCTTCCTTTGCTACAGGAGCCATATATGCCCTGGTCATGAGCTCTGCGAGCTTTACTATTGCAGCTATGACAACGAGGTTTACTGGAAGAGCAACCTCATCAGGGGTGAATTCCCTTAGGAGCCCTATTGCAAATGCGCTTGCAAGGGTTGCAAGAAGCACCACTATTCCCATGCCCAGTGCAGTGGTAAGGCTTGTCGTTACTGCAAGTGCAGTCGTCAGACCGAGGAAAAGAGTCAGGACAGCATTGTTCCTGAAGAGACCTGAGTTCAGATTCTTTACGCTATTCATGCCTATCCCTCCTACTTACTGGCGTCGATTGCTGCTTTGACAGCATTTACGACTGATTCGCTTGATACCGTGGCACCGCTTACCGCATCCACGGCTATTGTCTCATCCGCTATGGAAAGGTCCTTGAACTGGCTTACGAAGGCTTCCTCTGAAACCCTTGTGCCCACTCCCTTTGTGTCGTTGACTTCAACGACTTCCACGCTGACTATTGTCTGCTTTGCCTTGTCAATGACAACTATTACCTTGTTAGGAGCGACCTCAGTGAAGCCTTCCTCAAGTATCGCATAGCCGTTTGCAGTGACAGTGAAAGTGAGGACGTCTCCGTCTTCCTTCTTCTCGACAACAGTACCCTTGGTCTTTTCACCAAGTGTCCTGAATATCTTTATAGATGTTCCTGCTGGCTTTGCAGGCTCAGGTGTGGATGATCCGCCCTCGATGCCGCTTACGCTGTTAAAGTGCGCCTTGGCTGCATCTATTCCCTTAACTACCGCACTTGAGCTTATAGTGGCTCCTGATATGGTAGCTATGGAATCAGAAGATTTCTTTCCTACTACGCTTGCTATGAAGTCAGGCTCTCCCACCTTCATACCGTAACCCGGAGTATCAGCAATTTCAAGTACCTTGAAGCCCTTTATGGTTGCATCGTTTCCGATTCCGACTATGAAGGATATTGGAGCTGCGAAGCCCTGAGTGGTTATCTTGTATGCATAGCCTGCACCTTTTGCCTCATAGGCAGTGGTTATGAGCCCTGTTGAATCCTCTATTGTGATCTCTGCTATTTCTGCGTCAGGGAACATTTCCTTGAGCGCTGTGGTGTCCTGCGAACCGGAGTTCTTCTCGATTATTGGTGCAAGATAGCTGTCAGCAGCTTTTGTTACCCCGCCGGATACAAGAACCACTATAGCCAGGAATGCTGCACTGAATCCTAAACTTTTCTTCATTTCAATCACTCCTTGCCCAGGTCTTCGACAGCCATTCTGACTGCCTTGACTACTGATGTTGAAGACACTGTGGCAGTTGCTACAGCATCGACAGTCGCTGACTTGTCCTCATATGAGAGTCCTGCGAACTGGTCGAGGAAGTTCTTAGCCTTGACCTGAGTGCCGATACCGTTTGTATCATTAACCTCGAGAACAGTAACGCTCTCGATCTTCTTTGTAGCCTTGTTGAGCTTGACCTCGACTATATTCGGCTTAGCATCAGCATAGCCTCCCTCAGTCACTGCATAGCCCTTGGCTGACATCTTGTATGTGACTACATCCCCTTCAGCCTTCTTCTCAAGTACTTCAGGAGCATTTGAGGTGGTGTCGTTGAAGAGGTTGAGGCTGTCGCCAAGGTTGGCCGTTATCTCTTCAGCAGGCTCCTCTGCATTTACAGGTGTAAGGGTGCTTCCAGCCCAGACTCCTACTATTAGAGCCAAAACCGCCATACCAGCTACGAACTTCTTGTTGTTGCCGATGGTCTTGATCTGCCATCCGTCTGTGAACTTCTCTATGAGAGGGGTAAGCATGTTCATTATAAGTATTGAGTAAAGGACTCCGCCCGGAAGGCTTGCCTTAGTCCTTATGAGAACAGTGAGTATTCCGCAGCCCATGGCGAATATTATCCTACCTGCCGCCGATGTAGGGTTAGTGACCGGGTCTGTAGCCATGAACACTGCTCCGAACACAAGTCCGCCTGCAGCGATGTGGAATGCCGGATACCAGAGTCCCGCGCCTGTCATTAAGCCTATTACCGTTGTGATTACAAGAACGGTTCCGATATAGAATACCGGTACTCTCCAGTCAAGGACCTTCCTGTATGCAAGTATGATTCCAACTATTATGATGAGAAGCTTGCTGGTCTCACCAATGGCTCCCTGATGGAGTCCCAGGAAAAGACCTGAAAGTCCTCCGAACTGCTGAAGGAATGACTCGACCTTGGTTGGGTCTGTTATTATCCATCCAAGCTGGCTCATGGAGCTGAGAGGTGTCGCACTGGACACTATGTCAGCAGCCTTTGCGCCTGCGAACGATGTAAGTATGAGTGCCCTTCCGGTAGCAGCCGGATTGAATATGTTCTGTCCGAATCCGCCGAAAATGAGCTTTCCTATGAATATGGCGAAGAATGTTCCTAGTGCTAAAGCACCGGCTGAGGTGTTGATCTGCACCATCAGCGTAAGTATTATAGCAGTGACAAGCGGGAAGCTTGCCTTGATGTGCTCGGATACGTTCTTCTTCTTTATTGCTGCATATGCGGCTTCAGTTACAAGCGCAGTCACTATGGAAGTCACCATGAGTATCACTGCATGTATCGCGTAATCCGCACCCTTTGTAGTCGCATAGTATGCAAGTGAGAAGGCGAATACCGCAAGAAGGCCCAATGTGAGCTCAGCCATTATCCGTTTCGTGCTTATGTCGTCCCTGTAGTTTGGGGATGTTCTAACTGTGAATTTCATTGCCTCTCACCTCCTACTTCTTAGTTGCTGCCAAAAGCAGCTTCTTAGCCTTTCTGACATTCTCGGTAACCTCGATCTTGGATGGGCACACATATGTGCACATTCCGCATTCGATGCACTGGTCAGCCCTCAGCTTCTGTATGAGCGCAACATTGCCTGTCTTCTCGGCATTGTTTATCCTTACAGGAAGTATTCCTGCAGGGCATGAGTCATTGCACTTTCCGCATCTGAGGCATGGAATGGTGTCTATCGGCTTTGCTTCAAGTATGGTTATCGCATTTGATGAAGCTGTAATCACGAACTCGTCAGACTTAATCGCCTTTCCCATCATGGGTCCGCCGGCAATGACTATGGCGTCTTCCTTGGAATATCCGCCTATCTGCTCCATTATCTCACTGACCTTGACTCCTACAGGAACCCTTACATTTACCGGGTTCTTTATGGCGTCGCCGCTGAATGTGACTGTCTTCTGGACTATTCCTATACCCTTTGTAAGGGCTTCAGCGAAAGCGATCGCTGTAGTCGCATTATTGACAACCACTCCAAGCTCACCAGGAAGCTTGTCATATCTTTCCTTGAACACCTCGAATACGAGGGTCCTCTCCCAGCCCATCGGGTACATGTCAGGAACAGGCCTTATCTTTATGTTAGGCTCATCCTTGACTCTAAGCTGAAGCTTTTCTATGAGCTCCTTCTTTGTCTCCTTGATGGCGATGATGGCATCCTTGGCGGAAGCCGCCTTGATGAATGCCTTTACACCAAGGACAAGGAGGTCAAGGTTATCTTCAGTGTTCCTGTAGTCCGCAGTGATATAAGGTTCGCACTCGACCGCATTGATGAGGATGGTAAGCGCATCCTTCATGTACTTCGTGTCCACGCCCTTTGCAAACTTGTATTTGATGTAGGCAGGGAATCCAGCTCCGCCGCAGCCGACTATGCCGGCGTTCATCATGAAGGTGACAAGCTCATCCCTTGTCATTTCCTCGTAGTTGCCAGGCTCGAATGATTTGACTCCCTCGAACTTCCCGTCGTTCTCTATGACCAGGTGGTCCGCTGTACCGCCACCGGCATGGACCATGTGCTCCACACCCCTGACTGTTCCGGAAACAGAAGAGAATATAGGGACAATGAAGTGGTCGCTTCTTTTAGCAATCATAGTTCCGACCTTGACCTGGTCACCGGGCTTTGCAATTATCTCGGTGCAGTTCATGAGGGGTATATAAACCAATGCCCCAGCCTTGATATCTATGACTTCGCTGTGGTTCGTCAATTCCTTGTGGCCATTCAGATGCTTCATCATCGGCCCAATAAATATTGACATCCTGTTCACCCAACCTTTCATAATTTGTTAAAATTTCGATTAAAAATGAACTCCTCTATGAGGATTTTGTATCATTCTTATTCACTTTCCGAATAATTATATCATAAAACCAAATTTATTAAATATAGGAAAAGGTGTTTTGACTCAACTTTAACGCAAAATAGTCTTGTTCAGTCCTTTAAAAGGTTTAAATGCCATATGTAAAGGTTATTTTTCGTTAATGTTTAGTTTATCAGTTCACTGAATTATCGTTACAAAATAATGCCTGATTCCATAATAAAGGCGGAGGAACCCCTCCGCCTAACGTACCCATGCATCAGAGCACGAAATCTATCCCCACAGGCTTTGAATGCTCATTCATATATATGAGCGAGAAGCCTTCTGTGCCTTCCCTGACCTTAAACATCAGCACCTCGTCAAATACCTCTCCTGTCCTTAACATGACCGGCTCACGAGACCCGTCTTCGCTTCCGATTTCATCAAACATGTCGTAGTCAGCATCCTGTCTCTGGAAATGCTCCTTTTTGTAGGTATATGGCCTCATTCCCCTGTTCTCCAGCCTAAGCAGTATCCTGAAGGTGGAATCTGCATCACCGGGTGCCTTCACGTGCTCAATCCCTGTAACTCTTATATTAATGTCCCCGCACATTATCTCCTCATCCTGCCTGAACACCCTTGCAAGCGGTATCCCTATCCTCACTGCATCCCTTGTCCTCTGCTGTGCGGGCTTGCTTTCCTTACCACGGCTTCTTGAAGGCATTGCCTTTGACAGCACATATGCTGCGGCCGCCGCTCCTGCAGCGGTCAACAGGACAAGCTTGAAACTATCCGACCTCTTCATGAGCTCCTCTCCTTCCTGACTGAATGCCCCTTCAGCTCGATGGTAACTACATATTCGGCTTCCTGGTACTCAATGGGCTCGCTCTTCAGGCTGAACTTAAGTCCCTTGTGCCTGATTGCTATTACCATATGTGCAAGGGCTATGCCTATGTCTATCTTGTTGTTTGATTTCAGAAGGGCGTTCTTTATGAATCCCATCCTTGCCCTGAAGAGATGTATCCTCTCGTCCTCAATGACGAACCTCCATGGCTGCGTGTTCATGTATGACGGAGCCAGCCTTGCAGCATCGAAAATGTCCTTGTACTTCCTTTTTACAAGTCCCATGAGGACCAGGTCGGGAAGGGGCTTCCTCTTATGGTACCTCTGGGCCGCATAGAGCTCTTCAGGAACCTCCGGCGGACCGAAGGCTATGGCTGCCACAAGCAGCATATCTTCCTTCAGCTCAGCAAGGCCTTCTAGGTCCTCAGCCGAAAGTCCTCCGGCGGTAATGCAGGTCGCTATGCCAAGGTTGTTTATCGCAAGTACAAGATGCTCCAGTGAATAACCCGCTGCCTGCCTGAAGCCGGGCTTTTTGCCGGCTGCTACTATGATATAGTGCGGTGCCTTCACCTTTCCATAGGTGCCGAGGATTCCGCTCATCCTGCCATACAGCTTTTCTCCGTCCTCGACTATCAGAAATTCTACCGGCAGGCTTTCAAATAGCTTTGGAGCTCTCTCAGCCTCTTTCCTCACCCTGTCCATGGCGTCAGCACTAAGAGGCTCCGTCAGGAACCTTCTTGTCGACTTTCTTTTCATTATGTTCTCATACAGATCCATGGACACACCTCGCAGACAGTTTAAACTCTAGTCCATTATACCAAAAAAACCTGACAATGCCCTATCTGACCTTTTCAATCAGGGCGACAGCCTGGGAAGATATCCCCAGGAGAGCGCCTGTAAATCCCAGCCCTTCCTCTGTAGTCGCCTTTATGTTGATATCAGCCTCATCCATTACAAGGACCTCGGCCACCCTTGCCTTCATCTGCGGGATGAATGGTGCCATCTTGGGCTTCTGGGCTATTATCACGCAGTCGATGTTTGACACCCTGTATCCCTCAGCGACAAGCATTTCCCTGACATGCGCAAGGAGTCCCATGCTGTCAGCTCCTTTGAACCTCTCATCCGTATCCGGAAAATGCTTCCCGATGTCACCTTTTCCAAGGGCTCCTATAAGCGCATCCATTATCGCATGAACAAGGACGTCAGCATCTGAATGCCCTAGAAGGCCCGTCTCGTGGGGAATCCTCACCCCTCCGATGATAAGGTCCCTTCCTTCAACCAGCCTGTGCACGTCGTATCCCATACCTATCCTCATGGTAAATTCCTCCAAAAATCATCTTCATCACCAATATTATATCATCGTTCACGATTCTTTACTGTTTTGTCGCAAATTGACTGCCTTGTATCTGATATAATTGTGTAAAAGAGGGAGTTATAAAAATCATGCTCCCCTGAAGGATTGATTAACATGAAGAGAATAATAGGCGCCCTGCTGATACTTATCGGTCTTGGCACTGTTTCCTACACCATGTATATGAGATATCAGGCAGATAAGGCAAACGAGATACTTATCGCAAGGTTCGAGGAAAGCCTGATCGACCTTGACGAACTGACACCATCTGGCGACCCCGCTTCTGAAAACCCGGTGCTTCCTGGCGACCCGACGGAGGAAGTTCTTCCAGGAGACCCAGCCGAGGAAGACCCCTCCTTGACCCCCACTTCCCCTTCGGCTCCGGTGAAGACAGCTGAGGAGCTTCAGAAGGAACGTGAGGATGTAGTTAACAATGCCATCAAGAACCTTAAGGTCATAGGGCTCATAACCATACCAAAGATCGGTGTGTACGGGCCTATAGTAGAGGGTATTGGAGACAAGTCGCTTAAGTATGCAGTAGGCCATTTTGAAGGGACAGGGCTCCCGGGCAGCGGCAACTTCGCTCTGGCATCGCACAGGAACTATACGTATGCCCATTATTTCAGGGACATCCACAAGCTCAAGGTTGGAGACGAGATAAAGATCAAGACCAAGACAAAGGAATATACCTACGTGGTGACAGGAACCAAGATTGTGCTCCCAACCGCCATGGAGGTGCTGAACCATACTGACAATTCAACCATAACCCTCGTCACGTGCACCGTAGACAGCACCAAACGCGTGATAGTGTTCGGGAAGCTTAAATAACGGGGCCGTAAGGGCTCCGTTCATTTTTGGAGGAAAAATGGATATTTCAGGAAGATACGGTAATGCGAGGATATTCGCAAGAAATCTGGAGAACGAAGCCATAGAGCAGATAACTGAGCTCCTTGACCAGCCCTTCACCAAGGGTTCGAAAATCAGGATCATGCCCGACGCCCACTCCGGCGCAGGCTGCGTCATCGGAACAACAATG
The DNA here is from genome assembly GCA_002428605.1 of Clostridiaceae bacterium UBA6085. Classification (GTDB taxonomy): domain Bacteria; phylum Bacillota; class Clostridia; order Clostridiales; family Clostridiaceae; genus Youngiibacter. The sequence goes on along the minus strand of DIXH01000022.1, from coordinate 10,350 downwards.
ACCGTTTCAGGGAAAGTCGTGCCTAACCTTGTCGGAGTCGACATAGGCTGCGGAATGCTGGTAATGAGGCTTGACCTTAAGCGAAGGCTGACCATGAAGGACCTGGAGAAGCTCGACAAGGTCATAAGGGATGATGTCCCATCGGGCTTTGGCATCAGGAAGACCCCGCTGTCTGAAGCAAGGAAGGCGGATATCTTTGACCTTAAATGCTCAGAAAGGATGGACCTAAGCAGGGCCAGCCTTTCAGTAGGAACCCTTGGAGGGGGAAACCACTTCATAGAGCTTGATATGGATGACAGCGGCGAAACCTACCTTGTCATACATTCAGGGTCCAGGCATCTTGGAAAGCAGCTTGCAGAGCATTACCAAAGCCTGGCCGGCAAAGCCCTTTCAGGAAGCGGAATACCCAGACAGCTCACCTACCTTGAAGGCACCGACTTCAAGGATTACCTTCATGACATCGCCATTGTCCAGAAGTACGCTGACCTCAACAGGCATGCGATGGCAAGGGTGATACTGTCAAAGATGGGCTGGAGCATGAAGGATGAATTTTCAACCATCCACAACTATATAGACATTGAGGGCATGGTCCTGAGGAAGGGCTCAGTATCAGCAAAGAAGGGTGAGCTGCTGCTCATACCCATGAACATGAGGGATGGGTCACTCCTTTGCACGGGCAAAGGCAACGAAGACTGGAACCAGTCAGCCCCCCATGGAGCCGGGAGGCTCATGAGCAGGCACAGGGCAAAGGATATCCTCTCCATGGAAAGGTACGCTGAATCGATGAAAGGCATTTTCACAACCTCGGTATCAAGGTCGACCCTCGACGAAGCACCTGACGCCTACAAGCCCATGGATGAGATACTGGACTCTATAGGCGATACCGTTACTGTTGAGAAGACGCTGAAGCCGATCTACAACTTCAAGTCACCATGATAAAGCAAGCGAAGGAGATGTCAAAGTGAACAAGGCAAAGGAAATGGTAAAGGAAAACAAACTCTCTGTCCTCTCGACTAGTCTTAAGGACGTACCCAACAGTTCGCTGATGAAGTATGCGACTGACAGCGAGGTCAGAGAAATATACATGATGGCATCAATTGACAGCGTCAAGTGCAGAAACATAAGTGAGAATCCAAGTGTAAGCCTGCTTATTGACACGAGGCTTACTGAGAGTACTCCGAGAGCCCTGACTGTCTACGGGAAAGCAGAAATCGTTGCGGATGACGAACTAAAGCGCGGATACCTTGAAAGGCTGCTTAATGTAAGTCCCGATTTATCCGTATTCGGAGAATCGTCTAACTCATGCATCATACTGGTAAGGATCACTGGCTTCCTATTGATGGATGGGATCACTGAAGGCAAATTCATGGAAGTCTAAAAAAGTCACAGGTAAGCAGTTCACTAAATAATGTGAGCGCTAACCTGTGACTTTTCTTTTTTCCTGCTTGCCTGATCCTATAGCTCTCCCCATACCTTGTCACGTATCAGTAGATAGCTCTTGTCATCTTCAATCCTGTAGTGGAGGTCGGCCTTCCTGGTATCAACCTCTATGAAGGACATGGCTGACATAATGTCCCTGTCCTTCAGGAAGTGCACTGAAATAAGCGGTCCCTTGCCTATCCTAATAAGTATCGTAGCTACCTCGAAGAACTCCATTTCTATCATGTACTTTACAACGAGCGGCTTTCCGAAGTTGTCAAGAAAATAGTCAAGATCTCCTTCCCGGTCCTTGGTACCCCTTAAGGTGAAGTCACCGGTGAGGATCTCATCAAGCCTGAGCATACAATCACCTCCCTCACCTACATTATATGACAAACGCCCCTTCCTTGTATGAGGAGGGGCGTTTTATGGTGAATGTTATCAGTTATTTAATATTTTAGTAGGCCTTGCCCCAGACAACCATCTGCTCAGCCTTTTCGCCGCAGCATACGCATGTCTTGGATATCTCTTCCTGCTCGAAAGGCATGCACCTTGAGGAGAGTCCTGCTTCTTCCTTGATCTTCTCTTCACATGAGAGCTTCCCGCACCACATCGCCTTTATGAATCCAGGCTTTGTCTCAGCTGCGACCTTGAGTGAGTCGAAATCAGATGCTTCTGATGTCATGTTCTCAAGCCTTACAAGTGCTTTCTCATAAAGTGAATTGTGAATATCATCAAAGAGTTCCTGGAGCTTAGTCTCAAGCTCATCCATCGGAACAATTGTCTTCTCCCTGGTATCCCTTCTGACAAGGACAACCTGGTTCTGCTCGATGTCCTTAGGTCCGACCTCAAGCCTTACGGGTACACCTTTCATCTCATATTCGCTGAACTTCCAGCCCGGCTTCTTGTCTGACGCGTCAAGCTTGACCCTGGCATACGCGGAAATCGACTTCCTAAGCTCTTCAGCCTTTTCAAGGACGCCTTCCTTATGCTGGGCAACCGGAACTATTACAACCTGAACCGGTGCGACCCTTGGTGGAAGTATCAGGCCTGAGTCATCTCCATGAACCATTATGATTGCTCCGATGACCCTTGTCGAAAGCCCCCAGCTTGTCTCATGGACGTACTTAAGCTGGCTGTCCTTGTCCGCGAACTTGATGTCGAAGGCCTTGGCGAAGCCATCTCCGAAGTAGTGGCTTGTTCCCGACTGCAGCGCCTTTCCATCGTGCATCATTGCCTCGATGGTATAAGTGGCTTCAGCACCGGCNNTTGAGCATCCTTAAGGTCTCTTCCTTTGCTTCCTCTGCTGTAGCATGTATGGTATGTCCTTCCTGCCAGAGGAATTCAGTAGTCCTCAGGAAAGGCCTTGTTGTCTTCTCCCACCTTATTACGGAGCACCACTGGTTATAGAGCTTCGGCAGGTCGTTGTAGGACTGCACTATGTTTGAGAAGTGCTCGCAGAAGAGCGTCTCGGAAGTAGGCCTTATGCAGAGCCTCTCTGTAAGCTTCTCTTCACCTCCGTGGGTTACCCATGCGACTTCAGGCGCAAATCCTACAACGTGGTCCTTCTCCTTCTGGAGAAGGCTTTCAGGTATCAGCATAGGCATGTACACATTCTCATGTCCAGTTTCCTTGAACCTGTCATCAAGGTACCTCTGGATATTCTCCCATATTGCATAGCCATATGGCCTGAGAATTACCATTCCCCTGACGGTGGAATACTCGATAAGCTCCGCCTTCTTCACGATGTCCGTGTACCACTGCGCAAAATCCACATCCATAGGGGTTATTGCTTCGACGAATTTCTTGTTCTTTTCCATTTCTTTCCTCCCTGAAAATAAAAAAAAGCACCAATCAAGGGACCGGAAAACCGGCGGTACCACCCTAATTGACGCACTGCATCCTCTCTTGGCTGTAACGGTCCACTCCGCTGCTAAAGCAGTGCAATGAAGGCGGGTTTCAGGACACCTTATCCGCAAGGGCTTCCACCATCCCCTCTCGCTTGTACGCAAGGCTTTCCTTACTGCTCCATCATTAAGCATCATTATCATTTAGATTTTATGTTAAAAGGTCCCCGGAGTCAACAAGAAATTCATCTGACATTGATTTGCTTGATATGATTGTGAATTTGCACTGCTTACAATAAAATGGAGAAGAAAGACAAACTATTCATACACCCTGCTGATAATGGAGGAATCTTAATGACAAAATTTGAGCCAAAAACCCTGAAAGTCATACCAGTCATTCTCCTGATGCTCCTGTTTGCTGTTGGATGCGCAAGCGGCGCGGAAAAAACAGATAATTCATCGAGTGGGACCACCCCCTCAGAAACTGCGGCCGGTGAAAATGAAAAGGATCCGATCGTATTCTCAGACCCTGTATTTGAGAAGCTGCTTAAGGCGGAACTTGAAAAGGATGAGATTTTCCCCAGAGACCTCGACAAGTACACCTGGGTCGGGATTGGCGGAGACCACTTCATGCAGCTGGCCGGAGGTGATGTCAAGGCAAAATCCATAATTCTGTTCTTCGGAACCGAGGTTGAGCTTGAAGGTGTGAGATACAAGGGATTTGGCACCATGAAGACTCTGGATGACCTCAAGCATTTCAAGAACCTTAACGCCCTCAATGTAACTCTACAGCCTGAAATTGACTTCTCAACAATTCCTGATGATGTCCTTGGCCGCCTTGTCAATATCATTGTGACTCAGAGCAAGCTTAAGGATATCAGCTTTGTGACAGGTGCAAAAAACCTCAAGTCAATCAATCTGGCTTTTGGAGAAGTTTCAGACCTGTCACCTCTTTCAGAGTGCAAAGAGCTGCTTTACCTTTCAGGCAGCAATAATCCATTGCAGGATTTAAGTCCGATTTCAGGCCTTACCAAGCTCAGGTCAATAAGCCTTTACAGCAGCCAGATAAAGGACCTGACTCCACTTGCAGGACTCGTCAACCTGGAGACACTTGAGTTATACAACAATCAGGTAGAGGATATTTCTCCCCTCAAAGGACTTAAAAATCTGAAAGAGCTTGAGCTTATAGACAACAAGGTAAAGGACGTGTCCCCGCTAAAAGAGTTTGAAAGCTTTGAAGAGCTGAGGCTTAACGGTAACCCCGTTGAAAACATAGAGCTTCTTGACCACATTGAGAATCTGGAATTTGAAGGCTGACAACACACGTGCATACAAAGGTATTTTTGTCCGATTTCGAAACCTTTGCATCTTTGACCGTATTACTGTTATAATTCAATGTGAATAAATAACGATTGGAGCAGATTTATGGACCCGGTATTAGTTAAGGACTTGTATGCGCTGCTATTCACTTTTTCACTTTTCATCCTTTTCGGTTCTGAGCTTTACTTCTCAAAGAAGGGAAAGATAGTCAGGCTGAGCAACAACATGCATCTGGCATATTACACCCTTCCTCTTGTGACCGCAATGATATTCATGGTGCTTGGCTTCCAGAACTTCGAGTCAAACACTCTAATGTATGTCGGACTTATTGCAGCCATTGTGGCCTTCTACATCTATATGATGACCCAGAAGAAGATAATCCTCAGGAACGCCGATACCCAGGATATCCAGATGAAGGTCAAGAAGTTCCTTGCAAAGGAAAAGATAACATACAGGCAGAAGGATCCGATGCCCAATGTAAAATCCTACGAGCTTCACAGCACAGAAGGAATACTTGATATCAGGTCCAACGGAAGATGGGTTGAGATCTTCGGAAGGAAGCTTGGCGACAACGAGCTCATGAAGAGGCTCACTGCCTATATCGATCAGGAGATGGCTTCCCTGAAGTACCTCAAGCCAAAGGATGACAGGCTTTACACCATTCTAATGGTTGTGACCCTCCTGTTCTTCTTCTACAACCTCTACGTTAACCACATGGCCTGAATACACAGAAAGCACAAGCTGACCGCTTGTGCTTTTTTATGTGATGAGATACCAGGATTTTGTCCTCGGGTCCTGATAGAGGTCATATTCCTTCCTCTGCCTCTTTACCCTTCCCGTCACATTATATGTCCTCTCAACCAGCCCGTTCCTGTCATTCTCCCTTATGAAGTTCACCTTCTCCACATCAACGATCCTGTAATCCACGCTCTCAACTGAGTAATACCTGAATCTGAACGGGTGCACCCTTCCATCCCTGAACAGTGAAACCACCTCACATGCTGTTTTCAAAGAAATCACCTCTTATACGCAGCTTAAGATTAATGATGCCTGACTCCAGACGCCTACCGCTTGAAGCCACAGCTCTTTACCTCTACTCAATTATAGAACATACGTTCTATAATGTCAATCAGGTTTATACTCAAGCGCCACCCTACATATTGTGTCTTAATTAGAACTTGTCCACAACATATTGTGGACAAGGTGGATAACTACCTGATGATGTTGGCACCACTCCGGCGATTTCAGATATCAGGAAACATAAAAAGCCTTGGTTTCCCAAGACTTAGAATTCATTACAGGTCCAATCCGTTAAGTATCTTCTTCAGCTCACGCATTTCATCGGTCGACAGAGTTATTCCCTTTCCCATTTTCTCATCGTCAGGAGACCATTCTCTTATATCGAATTTGGCATCCTTGTCGTTCCATGATATGCTCCGCACCTCTTTTGTCCATCCTGACTTGTTTCTAGACAGCACTCCGTGCTTTTCTCTGACCTCATACTTTATTTCTGACATACCAATTCCTCCCTCATGATAAATAGCTTTCCGTTACATTATGCTCAGCTTGCCTTACGATAATACAGCAGCAACCCTCTTCAGTACCAAAATTTTGAAATATCCTCATGAAACCGGTCTCCAAATGTTTAAATTACATTTCGAACATCAGGTCATCTATGATGATACCTTTTAGAATATTATACAGTTCTAGAAGCAAATTTTCGCCTCCAGTCAAAAAGAAAAGCACCCGGAGGTGCTCTTATGGATTATAGCCTTGAAGCAAAGTGGTCCATAGCTTCTTTTACTTCGTTAATGGCTTCAGGCTTTACCACACTGAAGAATTTCGGCATGATTTCCTGAAGATACGCCATATTGAAGGTTCCTGCAGCCTGCCTTGAAAAGCTATCCTCCAGCAGTTCCCTTGCCTCGTCTTTCCTGTCTTCAAGTGCCCGCTCGATGAAAAAGTCATAAAACATTTTTTGTCCTGGATTCATTTTTTTCTCCTCTATATCCTATTTGCACCACTTAATTTACAGATACATATGAATTATACTAGGTCTGCCTTCATCGAGTCAAATTATTGCCATGTCCCAATATTATACTGGTAAAGGTACGATAGTGCACCAAATAGCAGGTAATACCTCGCTTAATCTGATAATGCATTAGGGATAGGCAACTTTCATGTCTGCCTTGTCTTCATGCACTAAAAAAGGGATCCTCGAAAGGATCCCTTGTATTAGTTGCCTATGTACTTGTATGGATTAACGGCAGTTCCGTTTACCCTGATCTCAAAGTGGAGATGTGGGCCTGTAGCCCTTCCGGTGCTTCCCATTGAACCGATCCTCTGTCCCTGCTCAACCCTCTGCCCTACCTTTACGCTGTAGGAGCTGAGATGTGCGTAGAGGCTTGTGAGTCCGCCGCCATGGTTTATTATGACTATCTTTCCGTAGCTTCCCTCATATCCGACTCTTTCAACAATTCCGCCTCTTGAAGCTAGAATTGCAGTTCCTGAGCTGTTTGCAAGGTCAATTCCGGTGTGCATGCTTCTTGCTCCGGTGACAGGATGTATCCTGTAACCGAACGGGCTTGAAAGTCTTCCTGATGCAGGCTTTATGAATGATTCAGCCTTCTTGACTTCAGCTTCCTTCTGGGTCTTCTCACCCGAAAGCAGCTGTATCTCTACCCCCAGCTCAGTGAGCCTTGAATCGAGTGCTGTAAGCTCCTCCATCCTGGTGTCTATTCCGCTCTGAAGTACTATCTTCTGCTCTGAGATCTGTATAAGCTCATTTTCAATTGCAGCTTTTCTTGCCTGCAGTCCTTCAACTACCTTCTCTGCATCCTCTTCGCTCATGTCGAGAAGATCAAGCTTCTTGAATGACTGAAGGTCTGACGATAACGCCACATATTCCGTGTACTGGTCAAGTACTGTATATCCGTTTGTTATGCTTAAGAATAGCTTCCTGAATGCGCTTGGCCTTTCAGTCTCCATTATTCCGAGCTTAGCGTTTATTATGTCCAGCGTTTCCTGGAGATATTCGCTATGTATGGTGTAGGAATTGATCTCTTCACCAAATGATGCCATTTCTGCTGTCTTCGCTTCAGAATCAGCCTTCGCCGCTGTCTCTTCCGCTGCCTTCGCCTTAAGCTCCTTGTTTATAGCTGTAAGCTCAGCCCTTGGATTCCCATCTGCATAAACTGTCACAGCTCCGGTTCCTGTTATGAACGCTGCCAATGCTACGGCTGCCACCGCTGCCTTGATACTTCTCATATTACCCCTCCATACTGTCAAACGTGCCGACCCCCGAACGAATCCGACTTCCATATAATAATTTAACGGTATGAAGAACATGTAAAGATTTGTAAACTTTTTGTCATGTTTATGAGTTCATCACTCATTAGTGTGAATACTTATCTTTCTATCAATAAAATAAGGTTTGCATTGAATTTTTATCATCGCAAACCTTATTGTGCTCCATTTATTTACATGTAAACCTTTTGAAAATATCTTTTTGTCTACGCCATATATCCGAATATGAAGAAATAGTGAAGTATGCTTCCTCCAAGTATGAAGAGGTGGAAAAGCTCATGGAAGCCAAAGGAAAGTGCGAAATTTGGCTTCTTTGCAATATATATTACTCCTCCGATGGTGTATAGGAGACCTCCGAGCGCAAGAAGCAGGAATCCGGTAAATGGCACTGAGAGATAGATCGGCTTTATGAAGAAGACCACTATCCAGCCCATAAGTATGTAGCCTAGGGTGTATACTGCCCTTGGAATTCCATTCACGAATATCTTGAGCATTATCCCCAGTGCCGCTATCCCCCATATCACAGCAAGCATCGCAACCCTCTGCCATCCTGAAAGGATCGTGAGAAGGACCGGTGTATAGGTACCGGCTATAAGCACATAGATCATGCTGTGGTCGAGTTTCTTGAGTGTCAGGATATGCCTGTCGCTGCCTATGTAACCATGGTATATTCCGCTGGCAAGGTAAAGGAGTATAAGGCTCACTCCGAATATTGCAGCTCCGGTTATACCTTTGGCTCCCGTACCTGCAAGTATCCTCTGCACTACAAGTATTATAAGGCCAAAGACCGAAAGTACAGCTCCTCCCAGATGGGTAAGTGAATTGACTGGTTCTCTCAATATATTTTTCATATTGTCCTCCTGATGTAGTTTTCAAAACTATGTGTTATCATATTCTTATTATACACAAGAAACGGACTCCTGCAACATTGCAGGCCCATTATTTTTCGATTAACATTATATTACGTGAAAGAAGCGAGGTGTCAAATGGAAGCTAAGGGAGCCGAAAGGCTGCATCCACTGCCAAGGATTGAAGAATATCCGGACATTGACCTATATATGGATCAGGTCATAACCTTCATGGAGAAGAAATATCCAAGAAGACCGCTTACCAAGACAATGATAAACAACTATACGAAGGACAGGATCCTGCCTCCGCCCATCAAAAAGAAGTACTCAAGGGAGCATCTGATGCTGCTCTCCCTGCTTCAGGTGCTAAAGGGCACTCAGAGCCTTCCCGAGGTTAAGAAGGTTCTTCATCCCATATCCCAGGAGCTTGCAAAAGGAGACTCCTCTCCTCTGTACAAGCAGTACAGGTCATTCCTCTCCATTCAGGACGAGCTTGACAGGATCGTGGGAAGCGCTATGGATGAGATGTCCCTGCTTTCAGCTGACATGGGCATACGTGCCTTCATAGCCTCAGCAATGGCATCATACTTCAGCGACCTGACATCAGCTATAATCGGAGAGATGGATTAAACCATAACTCTTTTCATTTGTATGAAATATGATTTTATACAAATGATTAAACCTTTGTTCATTCCCGATTAACAACTGCAGGCCAAAATCTGTGTATCATGGTTATTAGATACTACAAGCAAAGGACTGGTTTAATTGGCTAAGACAATGGAAATAGGCGAGGTTCACATCAATGCATCGAACATGGGAGACCTCGCAGCATATTACAGGACACTCGGACTCTCTTCTGAAAGGAATGGAGATACCATAGAGCTAAAGGCAGGTACAAGGACCCTTGTCGTACTTCATGAGACAAAGGCTTCAAGACGGCACGAGGTTGGCCTATATCATATGGCGATAAGGCTGCCTTCTAGAAGGGACCTTGGGGATTTCATACAGAATCTGATCGACAGAAGGATCACCGTGACCGGAGCATCAGACCATAAGGTATCCGAGGCAGTCTACCTGTCGGATCCCGAAGGCAACGGCATTGAGGTCTACAGGGACAGGGAAGAATCAGAGTGGTACGACGACGGGGAATTCACCATGACCACTGAAGCCATGGACCTTGATGGAGTACTCGGTGAAAGGTCCTATGGACCCTATCAGGGAATGCCAGATGGTACTGATATAGGACACATACATCTGCATGTACTCGACCTTAATGCATCAGAAAAGTTCTACAGGGATTCACTTGGAATTGAGAAGATGATGGATGTTGAGACAGCCATATTCACCTCAAGGGACGGCTACCATCACCATATAGGTATGAACACCTGGCTTAGGGGCACCCCTAAGGAGAAGGAAGACGGCAGGCCCGGCCTCAGAGGCTATGTAATAAGACTATCCGATGATGTCTTCGACACCCTGTTCAAGGATTCGGCAAATGGCCAAATCGAACTAAGGGACCCGAACAACATACTGATAACTGTAAAAAAAGGCATTAATAGCAGTAGTATTTGATTGATAAGATGGTCAAGGTGCTGTTGCAAATCTAGAAA